>NZ_JAUBQD010000026.1:0-90806 GCF_036701085.1 Microcoleus sp. Pol7_A1 | reverse complement strand
GCAATATTTACTGCGCCAAAGTAAGTCTGTCGCTCTTTCTCATTAACTATTGGCACTTCTACTCTTTCATTCTTCTTCCCCCAAACATAGCCACAAATATCTCCCCAAAGAAGATGGCATTCATCCTGAAAAAAAACTACCAATTCACCTAATTCGATTTCATTACGATGAGCTTCTAGCCATTGGGTCAATTCTTTGGTTTTTTTTTTGACCAGTTCAGGAGCTGTTTTAGGATTACGTTTTTGAGATTTTTTCCAGCTTAAGCCAGCAGCGTCAAAAATCTCATAGTAGCTCTGCTGAGAACTAAAAACTATCTGATACCGCTCTTCTATATAAGCTTTTAGTTCTCCTAAATTCCAATAATTCTTTTTTTGTAGCCAATCAATGATGGCAGCCCGTTCCTCAGATTTTAAATATCCCACAGAACCCTTATAAGCCAGCTTGAGAGCAGATAGACCTTGCATGGTAAATATCTGAGTCCATTTACTAATAAAGCCAGAACTCACTGATAAACTTTCCTGAATCTCTCGATGCTTATATCCTTTAAGCTGCATAGAGACGGTAATTGCTCGTTTCAACTCGCGGGGATCGGGATTAGATTGGATAAATTCCGTTAATTCTTCTAACATAGATAAATTATGTAGTGATTTTGGCTATTATCTCATAAATCATTTAGGATTGCTATAGTACCCGGCAAACTTAGAAAATAAATCGAATTCTAAACCGCTAGCTTTGACAGTTTCTATAGATTGAATGCCTGCAATTGCAGCACCGCCAACCTTACCTGTTTCCTGAGCTAGTCTGGTGTTAGCATCGACGCGGCTGCGGGATAAAGATTGCAGTGCCAAAAAGTTTAAGGCTGCAAAAACAGCGGCAACACTCGTCAGTACCCAGTCGTACATAACCATAATTATCGCATAGAAAATCATCATCACCGCGTCGATTACAGTTGCAGCAAGTTTCCCCGATAAAATTTCAGCAACCTTGTCATTAACTTGGCAGCGGCTGCTAATTTCACCTGCAAACCGCTGGGCGTAAAATCCCACAGGCAAGCGCAAAGTATGCCAGAGAAACTGTCCCGACATCGAAATAGAAAGCTTGTTTGCCAGCCGCCGCAAATAGAAAAGCCGCATCCGCGCTAGCAGCCCTTGGACGGCCGCCGCAAACAGCATTCCCAGTATTAAAGGTCGCAGCCACTCGTGACGGTTTTCTACGAGAATTTCATCTACAAAAATTTGGGTAAATGCCGCGCCAGCCAAACGGGGAACAGTCAGTAATAAACCAGCAATTAAACAAAATGCGATCGCCCAGCGGGAACTTTGCAATCTGGAATCTAAAGCACTGGCAATACTCGGTTTTTTTCCGCCCTTTTTAAACTCCGGCCCAGGCTCAAAAGTCAAAACAACGCCAGTGTAAGCAGACTTAAATTCTTCTAGAGAAACAGTCCTCGGCCCCGAGGCGGGGTCGTTGAGGTAAACGCGCTTTTTCTTGATACCCTCAACCACCAAAAAGTGATTGAAATTCCAAAAAACAATAAAAGACGGCGGTACAGTTTTCAATTCTTCGACAGTTTTTTTAAACCCTTTAGCATCTAAGCCGTAAATTCTGGCTGCTTTAAGGATATTAGAAGCTTTACTGCCATCGCGAGAAACGCCGCACTCGCTCCGCAATTCGGCTAAAGGTACCGGGTGTTCGGAGTAACTCAAAATAATTCCTAAAGCAGCAGCACCGCATTCTACTGCTTCCATTTGCAGCAGGGTGGGAGTGCGAACTCGCCTTAATTTGCGCGGCGTAAAAAACTTGTCAATCCAGGGAATTTTCATTGTTTATTAAGGGGTAATTAGTAAATGAACAAGACTTACGCACCGGGGCATAGAAACCGGGTTTTTTACGAAAATACTTCGTGAGGGCGAGCAGATTAGGTAAAAAACCCGGTTTCTGACTACCCATGCGTCAGTCCTGTTGTTAGTAAACTCCTGTCAAAGACCTAAAAATAGGAATCACGTAAGAAATCGGCGCTAACTGCCCGATTTGAACCCGAACTAGCGCAGTAGTACCGGGGGAAATCTTGAGAGGAGGCCCGTTCGAGGAAGACCATTTGTAACCGCTGATAGTGTTCGGATCTTCCTGCAATTCCACAAAAACTTGCACGGGAGCACCGCCACCAGCTATGTTTTTCGAGATGCTGTCAGCCAAATTTTCATTGCCGATAATTGCCGACATATCTTGATTAGTAACCGGAAAAGGAGAAACTTGCGTTATTTTGCCTACAATGCCGCCGTAGCGCTCTCGCTTGACGACGCTAGGGGTAACTTGTACAGTCATTCCAGGTTTAATTTGCTTGCCGTCTCTGTCAGCAAAATAGACAAGACTGACCATTTTTTCGCGAGCATTTTGAGATTCAACTGTCCCGATCCTTGTGCCGATGTTCAGCATTTGACCTGCAACGGCGCTAACTTCTAAAACGCGGCCGTCGTATTGGCTGGTAATTTTGCTGTCGGCGGTCAACTGATTCTGCAAGTGGGCAATCTTGCGTTTAACTTCCTGAATTTGATTTGTTTGGGCGATCGACTTCTCTAAATCTTGTTGAGCTAGTTTGACCGCTTGGGTTCCCATGTCTTTAATCTTAGTTTTGATTTCGTCAATTTTGTTCAGGTTTTGCAGGTACTCCCGTTCAGTGTTACTTTTCTGAACTTTAAGTTCTTGAAGATTGTTTTTAATTTCGTTAAGGCGGTTGAGATTTTGCAGGTACTCTCGTTCGGTATTGGTAGCTTCTACCTTGAGTTGCTGCCGGCTGTTTTTGAGGTCATCAATTTTATTGAGATTTTGCAGAAATTCGCGATCGCTATTAGTTTTCTGAACGTCGAGTTCCTTTAACTGCGTTTCAATATCCGCCAGTTGCGTCTGAGAGTCCGCGAATTCCTGTCTCGCTTGCAGCATTACATCCTCGCTAATCGCCCTCTCTTGTTCGTAAAGAACGCGGCGAGTTTCAAACCGCTGCTGTAAAGTTTCCACCAAAGAAGTGATGTGCTGCTTTCGCTGCAAAAGACTGTCCCGTTTTTTGGCGATCGCGGCCAGAGTTTGCTGCCGCAATATCGGTGCAACTTGTTCCCGCCGCAAACTTTCTTCCAAACTTTGGCGTTTTTCTGCTAATGCTGTCAGAGTTTGCTGCCGCAGTACCGGCGCAATTTGTTCGCGGCGTAAACTTTCTTCCAAACTTTGGCGTTTTTGCTCTAATGCAGCCATACTTTGCTGGTGCAGGATCGGTGCAACTGACTCCCTATTCAAGCTTTCTTGAAGGTCTTTTTGCTGCTGTTCTAAGGTTTTTAATTCCAGGGCAATCTGCTGTTTTTGCAGCTTATTAGTATCTTGTTTTTGCCCTTGCAGTTCAGCTAATTTCGCTTTTTCTTGCTCTAGCTGCTGCTTGAGGTCTAGTTTATCAATTCTACCGATTTCCTGACCCCGTTTGACAACATCTCCGGGCTTGATATTTAGCTTTACCAATTGACCGGAACTAGCAGCTTGAAATTGCACGACTCGGCGGGGCAGAAGCAACACGCCTTGACCGGAAACAGTCAGCGGAATTCGCCCGATCGCACTCCCAACCCCCGCAGCAGCAACTAAACAGCCAATTGCAGTTAGTGGCAGCCACGATCGAGGACTAACCACCTGCATCATTTGGTCGAGGCGTTCCGGTGAAGATAAGCGATCGATCGCTTCAGTAGTGAAAAGTTTGTTTTGTTTTACCTGCATCAGCTATTCCTTTCGAGAGTGCAATCGCGGCTGTAAGCAGGGGTGTATTTGAAGGGGAAATTCCTTGCAAGTCAATTGAGACCCAAACAATTTCCCAACAAACGTTCAAAGCTTCCGTGCAATTACTTGAATGTTCTCACTCCTGTTTGCAGCTTGCCTGTAAAATCACTGTACGACAATTAACTCCGGCAAGACCCTAACCAGCAGTAGAGTTTTCTGCTAATAAAAAAACCAGGTTACAGCAAGCTTTCAGACGGGGGAATGACCCGAACTTTCGGCTAGGTATCGCCCGCAACTACAAGCTGTACAACCTTCGATCGCCCCGAGTACATCGATAAAATTTAAAGTTCAGCCTTCTAGAAGCTATATCGATCGCATCATCATTCTCAAAAAAATAGCAATTATCTGAGTTCAAGTCAGATAATTGCGCTTTTTTAATTCCCCAACAGGGCAAACCCATCAGGAAGATGATTCTTGTGACAGTTCAAACTGCGAAATCCGCGCTTTAAACAAACTGACCCGTTCCGGTCGATCGCACGCGGCGAATTCCAATCACCGACGGCATCGGCGATCGGCGCCGATCGTTCTCAATATTGCTCGGCCACAAACTGCCGCGAGAAACACTGCGAGTTTGATTAAAAACAGCACCGTTTAAATCCAACATTTCAATTTGCCGACTGAGAACAGTACCATCATCGATCGGGCAATCTTCCCCAGGATGCTGCACCGAAAGCAACAGCGTATCCCCCACAAAAGTCGGTCCCGTCATTTCGCACCGATTCGGGCCGTAAGCAAACGGAATTACTGTTCCCGCATTCGGGCCGGAAGTCGGAATGTAAAACAGCCAATTGTTGCCGAAAACACCAGTAAACTCTGACACATTTCCAGTCTTCTTGTGGTCGATCGTCGCTTGTTTCGCCGCCGCACCGACATCAAAACCGTTGTGCGTGCTAGTAGACATATCAGTGACGCCCCAAATATTGCCTTGAGTGTCAAAATCCAAATTGTCTACACTAGCAAATCCCGCGCCAGAGACTGAACCCGCTTCTCCACCTTGGGCCAAACGCTGCCAGCGGAACGTCAAACCCCCACCGTCGGGACTGTCTTCAATTATTTTGTAAAGTCCTCCTGACTGCTGGGTGCTATTGAGTCCGGCAGTGTATTTAGCAACAGTAAAAATGCGAGAATCTGGATAGCCGTCGCTTCCCGGTGCGCCGTCAGTATAAGCAATAAAAACTTCCTTAGTAGTAGGATTGATTTCCAAATCTTCCGGCCGCGCCGTCGGGGTGCCACCAATCAAATTAGCAGCTAAAAAAGCATCAACTAAAACCGCACCTTGGCTGCTATAAAAATTAGCAAGAGTTTTATTTTTGTAGCCGGTAAGTGCTGTTGCTTCATTGGTTGTATCTACTACAAAAGAACCGCCGTCTTCGGTTTGACCTGCAATTCCGGCGCGTTTGGGCAAGCGAGTATTTGCATCTCTTTGAGCTTTGCCAAAACTTGCCAATTCGGCCTCGCCCACTTTTTGGGGACTCACCGGATTGGTTTGGGTATTTAATGTTAGTAGCAGCCACCTTCCGGCACCGTTGCGGTTGTATTGGGCGACGTACAAAACGCCGTCTTCAAATAACCGGCTGTTGGTTTTATCTGCGGGATTTGTGACAGTGCCGTTGCTGACAAATTTCCAGGTGTGTCCGCCGCGCCGATCGTCCCCCATGTACACTACTAATTTGCGACCTGCTTCGGCGCGAATCGCGACGTTTTCGTGGCGAAAGCGACCCAAAGAAGTGTGCTTCCGGGGGCGGAAATTCGGATCTTGGGGATCGACTTCTACCATCCAGCCGTATTTTTCGCCGACTAAGCCGAATTCCTCACCCGTAGTGCCCTTGGCGTAGCCGGTTTGGCCGCCGTTGGGTTTGATGTTTTCTTGAACTCCGACGAAGAATAGTTCGCTACCCTGGAAATTTTCTTCGGCGGAGAGGATTGTGCCCCAAGGGGTTGTGCCGCCGGAACAGTTGTAGGCTGTGCCGATGATGCGGTTTCCGAGTCCGTCGCTGTTGACTTGCGCGAAGACTTGGGTGGCTGCAGGGCCTGTGCCCGTGAGATAGTTATTGTCGCCTTGTCTGGTTCCCCAGGAAGTCACATCTTTGTATTTGTCGGTACGCTGGCTGTTGATTGCGAGGCCGGAAAGTCCGTGGATACGGCGGTTGAGGGAGTCGCGGGCGATCGCCCCAAAGCGTCCATCAGCTTGTTTGGTAATGCGGACGATCGAACCACCGAGATTGTACAGAAATTCGCCGAGGGTAGCCCGATTTTTTACCGATAAGTCTATACCGAGGACGGCGCGATCCGTTGCTGGAAATGATGCCACATCTGTCGGCGCTTCCGGTGCCAGTGTTGACATCGGGAAGGATACGTACTCGTGGTTAACCCAGAGATAACCGTCGTCAATGCTGCCACCAAGACCTACGAAGCCGGTATAGTCGTTGTTGTAGCCGAAATAGTCTGCCGGATCGGGGAAAACTCGATCGCCCCAGCGGAGAATCACGTACCGTTCGTATTCCGGCGGCACAACCACATCGTCAACAACGCTGTAGCTGGTTAATTTAGTATTCTGGGAGGCCGCCATCACGGTGCCCTGTCCGTTTAGGCCCGTCGGTATGAAGCTGGACAATTCTTGATAAACTGGCAGCGGGTGAGGAAGTCTTAACGGAGTGAAAGATAGCGGCCTGACAACAGCTTCTGCCGAGGTGGAATTGATGCCGAATAATGTTTTAGTTAGTTGAGGGGCAAGCACAGTGGTAGCTGCACTGCTACCGAAGAAAATTAACAGTTGTCGGCGAGTTATTTTAGACATAAATTCCTTATTCAACCCAACATCCCTAATCAAATGATTCCGTATGCCACTTTATCACTGTTAAATTAAGGGGAGTTAACCTGAAGGTTAATTAAAAGCACATTTTATTTGGGTTAATAATAAGTTAAATAGATTTCTTAGGGGTTATTTTTTAGCGGTTATTGGTTGTTTGTTGTTTGTTACCAATGCCCCATGCCCCCTGCCCGATTACCACTATTTCAATCATCTCGAAAACCCGGATCGTTTTGTCGGGATGCCGATCGGCTGGGCGCAGGTACGTTAATCACTTGCGAAAACCCAGAATTTGCGGGCGAAGTATTGCGGTCTCTGAATCCCAGCAGCAATTGAGCATCGGCAAAATATCTAGTCCACTGTTCGATTCTCGCATCTTTGTGCCAGTCGCGGCGGGATACTCTCGATCGCAAAACCGGAACTCTTTGTCGGCTGCGATCGGCTGTAATGATGATTGTAACTTCTGTTAATGCCGGATTTTCTTGAAACTCGCGGGCGATCGACTCTTTGGCTAAATCTTCCGCCTGCTGCATTAAACTCGCAAAAGATTGACTGCCGTTCGACTCTAGGGTAAGATAGCTTTCCTTAGTTTCTGCTAAAGATACTGATATACTTGCGGTAAAAATGACCGTTGCCAAAATCCAGGCTGAAAATAAGCGTCGGTGCAAACTCATTATTTTTTAACTAAATGCTGACATCTGTCAATCATAATCAATAAAAATTAACCTCAAATTAAGCTAGGATTAAAATAATATTTTGTATAATCAGATTTTGCCGAAAATAAGGCTTCTAGGCTAGATAACTAAACCCTTCTTTATTCTTCCTTCTTCCCTCTCCCCTCTTCCTTCTTCCCTCTTCTCTCTTCCTTCTTACCTCTTCTTTCTTCCTTCTTCCTTCTTCCTTCTTCCTTCTTCCTTCTTCCTTCAATGAAATTAACAAAATGCGCGATCGCCCTCGGTAGCAATTTAGGCGACTCCCTCGCCACACTCAAAAGCGCGATCGTAACCCTCAATAACACCCCAGAAATCGCAGTAAAATCCCATTCAAGCTGGTATCAAACTGCCCCCGTCGGGCCGCCGCAACCCGATTACATCAACGGCTGTGCAATCCTAGAAGTTGCACTAGAACCCGAACAATTGCTAGCAAATTTATTAGAAATTGAGAGAAAATTTAATCGAATTCGCCGAGAAAAATGGGGGCCGAGAACCCTCGACCTAGATTTGCTGCTGTACAACAATTTAATCCTAGAAACTCCGACACTGACTCTACCTCATCCCCGGATGACCGAAAGAGCTTTTGTATTAGTACCTTTAGCAGAAATTGCCCCGGATTGGGTGCATCCGGTGACGAAAAGTGCGATCGCCCAACTCCTGCAAACCGCAGAGTGTTCCGGAGTGCAAAAATTACCACTGTAAAAATTTAGCACAGTTCAGGGATCGTACCAGTTTTCCAAAAAATGCAACCGTAGGTAAGCTCGAAAAAGTGATAGTTATCAGTCATTCCCAATCTAAAATCTAAAATCTAAAATCTAAAATCCTATGAGATCGCCTATGATGTCTTAAATCAGTGCTCTCTAACATTATTCGCTTCTTGCTTATGTCGATCGGTCAAGAACTACCCCAACTCCTCAAACAGCGCCTATTTTACCAAGGGCGGAAATTTAACTTTGACGTAGCCACCCTCCGCCTTCCCAACGGTTCCGAAGGCGAGTGGGAATGTATTCGCCACCCGGGCGGAGCACTTGCAGTTCCCGTCACACCCGAAGGTAAACTCGTCTTGGTGCGACAATACCGCTTTGCCACAAAAGGGCGAATTTTAGAATTTCCCGCTGGTACGGTAGAAATTAATGAAAATCCCGCCGAAACTATTAAACGCGAAATCGAAGAAGAAACCGGATATCGCGCGGGAAAATGGCAGAACTTAGGGCAATTTTTTCTCGCCCCCGGTTATTCCGACGAAATCATTTATGCTTTTTTAGCCCAAGATTTGGAAAAACTGGAAAAGCCACCAGCACATGACGATGATGAAGACATGGAAACAGTTCTATTTACCCCTGAAGAATTAGAAAAAGCTATTTTAGCTGGGGAACCAATTGATGCAAAATCGATTTCTAGTTTTTTCTTGGCGCGTCCATTTTTGACTTAAATAGGACTGACGAAAAAAACCCGGTTTCTTATAATAATCGTGCATCAAACCGATAAATCTTAACTTAGAAACCGGGTTTTTGACCCCGCGTGTGTCCGGGACTGTAAAATCTAAAATCTAAAATCTAAAATCTAAAATCGAATGTCCGATCTAATTTTATTTTGGCACCGCCGCGACTTGCGTATTTCTGACAACATCGGACTAGCAGCAGCGCGCCAGCAAAGCCCTAAAGTTGTCGGGATTTTTTGTCTCGATCGCAATATCCTAAATCCGGATGACGTAGCGCCAGCCAGAGTCACCTACATGATGGGCTGCTTGCAAAAACTTCAGCAGCGTTACAGCGAAGCAGGCAGCCAATTACTGATAATTCAAGATGACCCGAGTCTAGGAATACCGAAATTAGCAACAGCGATAAATGCCAAAGCAGTATTTTGGAACTGGGATGTCGAACCCTACGCAAAACAGCGCGATCGTTCCGTATCAAGCGCCCTCCAACAAGCAGGAATTCAAGTTCAAAATTTTTGGGATCAAGTCCTGCACGCCCCAGATGAAATTCGCAGCGGTACAGGGACTCCCTACACAGTTTATACACCATTTTGGAAAAAATGGAACAGTAAACCCAAAGCCCAACCAGTAGAGACACTGCCAATAACTTATCTGGAATTAATGACCGGATTAACCGCAGAAGAACAAGAAATCGCTCACCAAGCAGGTGCAATTGAAACACTGCCAACTGCCTCTAGTTTAGGATTTATTTGGGAAAACCCATTAGTCATAGAACCTGGAGAAGATGCAGCGAAAAAAAAATTAGAAGAATTTTGCGAGATCGCAATTTACGAATATCAAGAACAGCGCAATTTCCCCGCAACTAACGGCACATCCCAACTCAGCGCCGCCCTCAAATTTGGTGCAATTGGCATCCGCACGGTTTGGCAAGCTACCCAGATAGTAATGGAAACTTGCCGCAGCGAAGAAGCGTGCACAAGCATCGGGACTTGGCAACAGGAAATAGCGTGGCGGGAATTTTACCAACACGCCATGTATAACTTCCCAGAACTAGCAGACGGCCCCTACCGTCCAGCATTCAAAGACTTTCCGTGGGAGAACGATGAAAAGCTTTTTCAAGCTTGGTGTCGGGGCAAAACTGGCTATCCTATTATTGACGCGGCAATGCGGCAGTTAAATCAGACAGGTTGGATGCACAATCGCTGCCGCATGATAGTCGCTAGCTTCCTCACCAAAGATTTAATTATTAACTGGCAGTGGGGTGAAAAATACTTCATGCAAAAATTGATAGACGGCGACCTTTCTGCTAACAACGGCGGCTGGCAGTGGAGCGCATCCAGCGGTATGGACTCGAAACCTTTGCGAATATTCAATCCCGCCAGTCAAGCTCAAAAATTTGACCCGGAAGGGGAATATATTCGGCACTGGGTTCCAGAATTGCGCCGAGTTGATACTAAACTTTTGCTAACAGGAAATCTTTCGCCTTTAGAACGCCGACTTCTTCCTTATCCCTCTCCAATCGTAGACCACAACGAGCAGCAGCGCAAGTTTAAGGAACTTTACAAGCAGCAAAAAAACGCAGATTAGACAGCTCGATTTTTGGCGAGAGTTACCAGTAAATTAAGTTGAGGGGGTGCTGTACACAATCAACTTAAAAGATGGTATCAGTTATAATAAACTTAAATAAATCGGAGGTTGAAATGGTAACGGTGCAATTAAGGCAAATCAGTGTACCCCCAGGACATAGAGTGCTGTTCAATGATGTCAACTGGCAGGAATTTGAAGCAATTTTAGAAGAGTTGGGAGAACACCGTGGCTCTAGAATAGCTTACAGTCAAGGAACTTTGGAGATTAGGATGCCACTACCAGAACATGAATTCAATAAGGAAATCATTGGCGATATGGTGAAAATATTACTCGAAGAACTTGAAATTGATCGAGAATGTTTTGGTTCGACGACTTTCAAGCGAAAAAGTATGTTACAAGGAATTGAACCTGACAACTGCTTTTACATTCAGAATTATGCTTTAATGATTGGTAAAAAGCGGATCGATTTAACTGTCGATCCGCCGCCTGACTTAGCAATTGAAGTCGATATAACTTCCCAAACTCAACTCGATGCTTGCGAAGCTTTGGGAGTACCTGAAATATGGCGCTATGAAAATAAAAAGCTTCAGATTAATGTGCTTCAAGATGGGAAATATGTTGAAGCTGAAATTAGTCCTACCTTTCCCAATCTGCCAATTATTGAAGCTATTTCTCAATATTGCGAACAAAGCCAAACAGCGGGCACGAGTCAAACTCTCAGATTGTTTCGCCAGTGGGTTAAAAACCAAATACAAAATTGATAGGAAATCCCTAGTTAACGCACTTGCTGTTAAAAAGCACGCTTCTTGACGATCGCAAAAAAGCCATTTTCTCACAGCAAGCGTCCTAATCTGGTTGTATGGTTAATTTCGCTTTTGGGAAATAGAAAGAGAGTAAGGGTGTTGACCTTGAGATCGATCGCCCACAAAAATAACATAAGTCCCCTTGTCCCCATAACCGGAAAATTCTACATTCCCCGCAGCAGAATTCGCCGGCAGGACGCAGAAACGCCCCCTCGGCCCCTGAATCATCAAACTCGGAGCTCCAGCGGTTTGTACTGCAATCCGCCAGTAAGGCAAATCCTGCGTTACTTCGATGACGTGGTTCGGTGCTTGGGACACAAAACCGCAGTCGCCGCTATTGTTCGGGCCGCCGGAAACTCCAGAAACTCCCAGCGGTTCGGGAAATCCCGGAGCAATTTGTAGCGGTTGGCTCCGAAGGGCACCGGCATCCGCTAAAATCATTGCCAAGGCTAGGGTCACGATCGGGCTAAACCACAGTTTGCCGCGATCGCAGGGATAGCATATCTTCATTTTTATCCTTATTTATCCGAAATTTATCCGAAGACAATGGCGGAAGGTTCTACTTCTTCTTTGACAGTAGAGGATAATTAGGGGTTCCGAACACGCTACTGTGACTCTTCTTAATGTGACCGCCCTAAAATGATTGACGTACAGCTAAACTAAGTCCAAGTTTTTTTTTATGAACTCTCAAAATAACTTCAATTGGCAGCAAGCGCTCGGAGAACTAAAAGCTAAACTAGAGCGATCGCCACTGATCGCACAAAATTCTGACAGCTATCAAGCCCTCGGAACCTTATACAATCAATTACTGGATAAGTTTCAAAGACTCCCCAAACCCGGGCAGGTGGCAGCCTTTGCCGTCGGAGCGATAATTGTCCTGACAGTCTTCAATAGCGTCGTACAGCTAATTTCAGCGCTGATGACTCTTGCCGTTCTCGGAGTGCTAATCTACATAGCGTATAAATTGGCAATTTCCCCCCAGTCCTCAAATACTAACGACAAATAATAGGAATTTCTAAATATGGCTAGCCCCACCGCGCCCAGCGGCATCAATCAACCCGATCCGTCTTGGCAAAGACAATCCAAGCAAATGCCACTGCTGGTTCGCAGGTGCGGCGCTTGGGCCGTGGAAATTTCGTTAATTGCGGCCAGCGCCCTCGTTCCCTTCAGTATCGGGGCATTGGTCAACCAGGAATCTCAAAGTGTGCCGCTCAATCCCTCAGTAGCAGCAGCATCCGAAACAGTCGCCCGTACTTTGGGCATACCGGTGCGCGATCGCAACCCCAGAGTCGCACCCCTAACTAATCTATTCTGGTCGGGGGCGCTGCTGGCACCGGCAGTTTTAGCGGGGTGGCAACTGTTTTTGCTCGCCAGAACCGGTCAAACTCTCCCCAAACGCTGGTTCGGCGTCAAAGTTGTCACAGCGTCGGGTACTCCTCCGGGTTTTGGGCAAGTGCTAATTCGCGAAACTTTAGGGCGCTGGGGAGTGCCTCTGGGCGTCGCTTACGGCATTTGGCGCTTGACGGGTGCGTTTCCAGATTTGCTGATTTTAGGGGGGCTGAGCAGCTTGGCAGTGCTCGCAGACGGCGCGGTTGCGTGGCGTTACAAACGGCAAGCGGGACACGATCGCCTCGCGAATACTTTGGTCGTCAACGCTCGATCGAATGAACTGTCTGCCAATCCTGTCAATAGTCCAGATTGGACTGAGGAAGACGCGCAGATTGCGGCTTTGGTTGTGACTCCGCAAACTGGCCTGAAAGCAAATGCCAGTTTGTGGAATTGGATGCGCCAACACCCAGGCACAACTTTAGTGATAGTTACCATCGGCAGCGCCGGATTGATTTTAACTTTGTTTGTCGGCACTCTCATCTACACTCAAAGTCAAGCAAATATGCGGGATTCGCGGCAGCGGAACGACGAATTATTTGTAGCTTTAGTCAGCAAATTGTCTCCCACATCGGCTAGCGGGGCATCGGGCAGGCGATCGGCAATTTTGGCTTTGGGGGCGGTGGAAGACTCCCGCGCCGTACCCCTGCTAGCGGATTTGCTGGCTCAAGAAGACAACCGCGCCATGCTGGACGCGATCCAGCAAGCTTTAGTCAGTAGCGGGCCGAAAGCTTTGCCTGACTTGCAGCGGTTGAACCAGGCCCTCAGCAACGACCTCGATTCCCTGCGCTTTGGCGGCAAGGCCCCAGAACGCGAGTTAGCGGCGGCCCGCCAGCGAACAGTACAAAGGGCGATCGGCAAAATTCTCACAGTGTATAGCAGCCAGCTCAACGGCGCGGATCTGAGCCGCACGGATTTAGCTCAAAGTCCCGCAGGCCCGTCTCAGTTTACTTTAGTTTTAAACAAAGTTGACTTGTCGGGAATTAAGTTGAGAAATACCAATTTAACCAATGCCAGTTTTCAGGGATCTCGCTTTTACGGCACAGGCGAAGACAGGCGTCCGGCTACATTTGACGATTGGGTTTCTGACTTGAGCGGCGCTAATTTGGAAGGAGTAAATTTGACCGGGGCGTCTTTGAACAGTGCTGTAATGAACCGGACTACTTTTGTGCGCGCTGTCCTGAACAAAGCTAATTTGTCAAGTGGCAATTTGAACTCAGCTAATTTCAGCAGTGCTATTTTAATTGGAGCAAATTTGCAGCAAGCACAGTTAAAAAATGCAATTTTTACTGGTGCAGATATAGGAAGCGCGAATTTGTCTGGAGCGGATTTGTCAGGTGCACGTTTGGGCAAAGTGAAGGCTCAAGGCGCTCAGTTGTCCTTGACAAACTTGTCTAAATCGGAATGGCAAGGTGCTGATTTGTCCGGTGCTGATTTGAGTGGCGCGAACTTACAAAATGCCGATTTGAGTTCGACTAAACTCGCCAACGTGAATTTAAGAGATGCTCGGTTGCAAGATGCGAATTTTCGGAATGCGGAGGTGAGTTCGGTTGATTTTAGGGGCGCGAATTTAGCGGGAGCGAATTTTAAAGGCGCTGTGTTTCTGGGGAAGGCAGCTTCGGAGCAATTTATTCAAAGTCCGACCGGGAGTAAATCGGGTCGATTCCTAGGAGTTGATTTTGCTGAGGCTAAGAATTTAGATAAAAGTCAAATTGCTTACATTTGTTTGCAGGGGGGGATTCATCCGAAGTGCCCGCAGAAGAAGTAAGGATTGGTTGTTAGCGAGTAGGGTAATACAGTCGATCGAAGAACAGGTCGGGTAATTATGAGCGTTAAGCGAATCATTTATCTCATCCTATAAATTCTGGGGCTTGTGCTGCCTGGGTACTATAACTTGCCGTTTTTTAGCAATGCTGGCTTGCTTGACTTTGTAAACGAGAGTTCGGCTAATCTTGCTGCGAAATCGGTAAGTTTAGATTTGTCGATCGCAACTGTAGCAGGAAGCACTTGGATGTACGCTGAGTCAAAACGATTGGATATAAGTTTTGTAGGGGTGTACGTACTTCTGGGTGTGCTTGTTTCGTTTTCATGTGCTTTCCCGCTTTTCTTGTTTGTGCGGGAAAGCAAGCTGGAAAAATCAAGCGAAGTCTCAAGTTGAAAAGTTGTTTAACAGGTTAGTGCCGCGCAGCACAATAATTCAGTGCAGGCGATCGAGGTATTGTACAATTTCCGGTAAAATCACCGTTATAGGTTTGTAGTGACGACGGAAGTCCTCAGAATTTGATCGGGATTAAATTCGTCATTACAAACCAACGTGATTGTTGTCGTTTTAGGGGACATAATATTAATAGCAATTTTACTCATTTCTTGCTAAAAACTGTTGTGTTGAGTTTCGTTCCCCGGCGGGCAAAACCTACTATTTTATTGTTTATTGAAATTGATATTACGCAATAGCATCCGAACTGGCAAGAGTCTCGAATTGCGCCAATAGCATTGCATCACCATTATTTGGAGTTCCAAAAATTTTAGGTAACTGGCCTGTTTCAGCGAGAACTTGTCTCACTTCTCGGTTAGATACATCGGCTAGATTTTTGTTATTTAGAATGGCATTAACCGCAGCGATACCAACACCTTGACCAACTGCGGCGTTGAATTCCACAATTCTGCCGACAGAACAGGCAAACCCTTCAAATCCAGAACAGGGACTGACCACTGCCAGGTTAGGAACGTTTTTAATTAATGCGTGGCGGATGCCAACATTAAAGATAGGGTGTTGAAAACTCAGACTTTTAAACCATCCTAGACCATTTGCTTTGTCGCGAATACCCTGGATGCCTCCGCGTACATCAAAATGATAGCTAAATGTTGCCAGCGCTTCATTAGCAGGTACGCCACCTAACAGCATTTGTGCGCCAGTTAAAGGTTCTACAACTCCCGTCACATTGCCCGCGTGTCTGATATAAAGCTCTGAGGCATAAGTAACAGAAGTAGCGCCCAAACTCTTCAGCCAAGTTGTAATAAATAACATCTCTCTTTGCATATTAGCCGTGGGTTTGCTCCCGCTTCTAGCTAAGGCTTCCGCTTCGCTGGCGGTGACTGCGAATAAAAGTGCATTCCACGAAAGTCTTTCATTGGGAAGTATTGCTATATTTCCTTCATCTAAAATTATGCCAGTTTCAGAAAAAGATAGTTTTCTTCCTCTAAAGGAGTGGTAAGCTACAGACAGAGCAGGCGAGCGAACATCGATGTAATCGTTACCCGCCCACAGAGTTTTGAGATTGCCTTTAGTGTCCCTCATTTCCCGCCGGAGTTCTTCTGCTAGTTTGGCATCCTTGTCGGCAGCGTACAGCAAAAATTTTTGACTCTCTGCATCGGCCAGGTTGGTAAAGCGTTTTAGATAAATATAATCGAATTCTTTCAGTGCTCTTGCACTGAGTCCTTGAGTTTCAAAAACGAGGGTGACTGGAAGTTCTGAATTAGGCAGACCAAATGTTTCAAATCCCTTCAACTTTCTCACACCAGCAGCTTGAGCTAATTCGGCATTGACAGTGGCATCAATAAATTGCTTGCCGGCATAAACTACGCCTTGAGAGGTGGTTATACTGGCAATTTTTTGGCCTGCTTTAGTGACTGATTTAATTTCTACTTTGCTGAGGAGATCTGCCCCAGCTTGTACCAGCATTTCTTTCAGCGCTGCACTGGCTTTGCGGGGGTCAAGTGCAATTGCCTTAACGCCGGATTTTTGTAAGAATTCTTTATAGATTGTCGCCGGTGAACCAAAGATATCTAACTTTAAAGATTGTTGAAGTTCTTCACTAATCTGACTTCTATCTAAATAAGCAAGACCGCCTCTTACCAAATGTCCGCCAATTCCTTCTTGCAAGCTTGCTTTCGACATCAGTAGAATTCGCGGATAACGCTTTGTTCGGCGAAGATATTCTCTGGAGGCAGAGATAACAGCTAGAACTCCTGGAACTTCATCACCAAAACAAATGACATCGTAAGAACGCAGATCCATGACCATTATTTAATAACCTCTCCTGATTTTCATCTTTTCGAGCTGGATCTCAATGTTTGCCGTCCAACTCTCTGTTTTTCCCAAATCTAGCTCGATCTTTCCTGATTTTTGCGATAAATATTCACACATTTCTGGACGCAGAAACCGGGTTTTTTCCAGAAAATCCTCCGTTGAGGACGATCGATCTCGGTTTAAAAACCCGGTTTTTAAGCGTCCAGAGTCCGTCAGTCTGGTGCTCTTGATTGCCATCAGGTCAGATTATCAGGATCTATCCCCAACTCCCGCAATCGCTGAGCTAGTCGATCGGCGCGCTGGGCTGATTCTTTAACCTGTTCTTCAGGAGTCAGATAGCGTTTGCCATCGGCATCATACCAATACAACCACTCTCTTGTCACCCCAGAATAATTTCCCCTTTCACAACCAATCCCCAAACCAATTTCTGGCATCCAAACTGGATGTCCTGGCTGTAATTCATACTTCCCATTGACTAACTTATGTACTTCCAAACGGGGTTTACGGCGACGGCGGGAAGAATAAATGACGTAATAAAGTACGCCTAAAGCTTGATATTCCTCCAACTTTGTGCTGTATTCCTTGCGATAAGTTGGGGAAACTACTTCCAGCACAAAAGTCGGCAAAACATTTTCATCCCACAGCACGTAACTGGGACGCAATTCTTCATCATAAAACCTTTCTACACCTAAACTCAAGAAAGCATCTGGCACAATGGCAGGTTTATCAGGGTGATAATAGATACCCATATCTATTCCAAAAAACCAATCCATGCGCTCTGACCAAAGTATCAGCAAGATTGCTTTTAGCAATCCCGGTATTAGTTCTTGCAGTTCGTTATCCACAGGTGTTTCATCTGAGTCTGGTAGTTCATCGGCGGAGGGCAAGTTCCTCGGCAAGTTGTACTGTAACATTGCGGCTTTCCTCAAAACTCACTAATATTATACCGTTGATTTGTTTGGCAATAGTATTTATTGAACGAACCGCCAAGACGCGAAGGAAGAGAAGAGAAGATGATAGGTAATTTTGACTTAGTTAATCTGAAGTAATTTTTGTAAAAGATTTGCTGAGACTTACGCGATCGACTATACTAAGGCTAACGATTCGGTTCTAATGGGGAGCAGCCATTAGAGGAAACGGGGAAAGTTCGGTGCAAGTCCGGCGCTGTCCCGCAACTGTAATGAAAGTGATGTCGCTTTCTGAGTCAGGATGCCCGCCGATGTGTTAATTTACATTGTCTCATCTGCGAGGTTCAGCGTGAAGACCAGAAATCGGAAATGGGTCAGCTTGGGATTGATGGCTGGCTTGAGTTGTTATATTGTCCTGGCCTCGGCAACGCCCGCCGCAGCTATGCACATTTCGGAAGGTTTTTTACCGGTGCAATGGGCGGCATTTTGGTGGATGGTGGCGTTGCCTTTTTTTGCAGTAGGTTTGCGCTCAATTACTCGCATTACAAAAGAACACCCAGAACTTAAACTATTGCTAGCTTTAGCCGGTGCGTTTACTTTTGTACTTTCTGCTTTAAAAATTCCCTCGGTAACGGGCAGTTGTTCTCACCCCACGGGTACGGGTTTGGGTGCAATTTTGTTCGGCCCTTCGGTGATGGCGGTACTCGGTGCTTTAGTGCTGCTTTTTCAAACGTTACTGTTAGCGCATGGTGGGTTGACAACGCTGGGAGCGAATATGTTTTCGATGGCGATTGTCGGCCCTTTCGCTGCCTATTTTATCTATCAATTGCTGTTGCGAACTGGTAGCCAGCGGGCGGCAATTTTTTGTGCGGCGGCTTTGGCAGATTTGCTGACTTATGTGACGACTTCGATTCAATTAGCATTAGCTTTTCCCGCAGCAAGCGGCGGTTTTATGGCTTCGTTTATCAAGTTTGCTGGCATCTTTGCTATCACTCAAGTACCCCTGGCTATTAGTGAGGGATTGCTGACTGTATTAGTGTGGAATTGGCTGCATTCTTACGGGAAGCCGGAGTTGGAAACTTTGAAATTATTGAGACAGGAGTCATAAGCAGTGAATCAAAAACCTACAAAAAATCACCAATCCATTTCGCGGCAAAATTGGCTGTTGGCTGGCGCGGTGATGTTTTTGGCAGCGTTTCCTCTCGTTTTTGTGCGAGGTGAATATGGCGGTGCCGATGACCAAGCTAAGAAAGCAATTACGGAAATTCAACCGGATTATAAACCTTGGTTTAATCACTTGTTTGAGCCGGCTAGCGGAGAAATTTCAAGTCTATTGTTTGCGTCTCAAGCGGCAATCGGGGCTGGCGTAGTTGGGTACGTCATTGGGCTGTATAAGGGGCGATCGCAGCGACAAAAATCTGATGATGAATAGCCGTCAGAATGAACCATCAGATTGACAGTCTGGCTTATACAAATCGCTTGCGCGGGTTGCCGCCAATCCACAAATTATCCTTTGCGATCGCCCTGTTAATTCTGTCTCTAGTTTCTGGGACGATCGTCCAATTGTCGATCGCCCTTTGGTTGGCCGTCTGGATCGTCATCTATGCGGGTATTCCGGGGGGACTGTATTTGCGGTTGCTGTCGCTACCGTTGATGTTTTTGCTGACAAGTTTGCCTGCTTTGGCTATGAGTGCGGTTGCGGGCGATCGTATCCCCGCAATTCAGTGGGATATCTGGCAAGGTTGGGGCATTAGCATCGGCACTTTTTATCTGTATGTGAGCCGCACCGGAATATATCAAGTGAGCCTGCTATTTGCCCGCGCCTTCGCATCGACAAGCTGTATGTATTTCGTCCTCTTGACGGTTCCATTTACCGAAACCTTGCAAATTCTCAGACAATTACGCTGTCCAGAGTTAGTCACAGAACTGCTATTACTAATGTATCGGTTTATTTTTAGCTTATTGGCGATCGCCGATGAACTGTGGATAGCACAAAACTCCCGTTGCGGCTATCGCACATGGAAACTGGGAATGCGTAGTTTAGGCATTTTAATCGGGCAATTGCTTCAGCGAACTTTGGAAAACTACCGTCAAGTTTCCTTGAGTTTAGCGTCGCGCGGCTTTAATGGACAACTGCGCGTTTGGCATTCTTCCCCTTATAAACCTTCGCGAAGATATACATTGGAAGCCGTGTTTGGTTGCACGGTTTTAACCATTTTAAGCGCAGTATTTCAACGCTAAATTTATTCTTGGGACTTAGCATGGGGGCCCAGAAACCGGGTTTTTTACGAAAATACTTCGTTAGAGCATCGCAGATTCAGTAGAAAACCCAGTTTCCGATCGCCGGTGGGTAAGTCCTATTGTTGATAATTCTCGTATTATCGTTAGTTTAGCGGGCTAGATTTGAATAAGGGCGATCGCACTTCCTGCAACAGCTATTACCAATATGACTTTTATGAACTTAATTAATGAATTATATGAATTGACGTGAACAGTAATTGAATGAATAATTAGAGTATCAAAATACAGAGAAAAAATCATGTATCAAGATACTAACAAAAAAAACACCCCACCGCCCATTGTTTTTATTATTGCCATCGGCTTAATAGGGTTTGGCGCATACAAGTTTCTTCCCGGTTTATTGAATGCCAAAACTTCAAATACACCTACATCTACATCTACACCGGAAACGAGCGCATCGGGAGCGATCGCAAATCGCATCAGTTTAGGAAATCGGATATTGGTGACATCCCAAACAACAGCAGCAAAACAAGCAGGAGTTCAAGCTTTTGCTGATGGAAATTACCAATCTGCCGCCGAATATTTTCAGAAATCGCTGCAACAAAATCGCAACGACCCGGAAACCACGATCTATTTCAATAATGCCCGAGCCAGCAATGGTTCTTCCTTAAAAATTGCTGTCAGCGTCCCCATTGGTAGCAACCCCAATGTCGCCCAAGAAATCCTTCGAGGTGTTGCCCAAGCTCAGGATGAAATTAATACTAGCGGTGGCATCAACGGCGCAGAACTCCAAGTAGAAATAGTCAACGATAACAACAGTCCAGAAGTGGTCAGAGAAGTTGCAAAGACATTGACAAAAGATCAGAATATACTAGCAGTAATTGGACACAATGCTAGCAACGCATCTCTCGAAGCTGCTCCGATATATCAGCAAGAAAAACTGGTAATGGTGACACCGACGAGCTTTGCCAATAATCTATCAGGATTTGGCAGCTACATATTTCGGACAGTACCCAATATTAGCTTAATGGCAGCTCCTTTAGCAGAACATGCAGTCAAAACAGCAGGCAAAACTAATATTGCCATTTGTTACGACTCCCAGGCACCCGATAACATATCATTCAAAGATGAATTTGTTGCATCTCTTACTGCTGCTGGAGGCAAATTAGTTCCGACTGTTTGCGACTTTTCAATCCCTTCTTTTAATCCCGAAAGTGCGATCGCCGATGCTGTCAGCAAAGGTGCACAAGGATTGATGGTAGCACCCCACGTCGATCGCATTGACCGTGCGATTTCTCTGGCTCGCATTAATCGAGGCAAATTGCCACTCTACGGCAGCACCACAATGTACACCATTCAAACATTAAAAGACGGACAAAGCGACGTTAACGGCTTAGTATTGCCCGTTCCCTGGCATCCTGAAACTAATCCCGGTAGCCGTTTCCCAGAAAATTCCCGCCAGCGTTGGGGAGGAATTGTGAATTGGCGAACAGCAACGAGTTTTGATGCGACTCAAGCTGTCATCGCTGGTTTGCGGCAAAGCAATACGCGGGAAGGATTGCAACAAGCACTGCGAAATGCGAGTTTTTCAACACTAGGAGCCAGCGAGGATGTGAAGTTTTTGCCCACGGGCGATCGGGCGGGTAAGCCGATTTTAGTGCAAGTTAAACAAGGAGGAAGCACTGGCTATAACTTTGTCCCGCTGCGATAAGTTTGTTAAGTGCGATCGCACTCACATCTTGCACATTCTCAATCAGCCTTTCAGGGGTGGGCATCTTGTCCGCCCCACAATAAAATTCCCTCTTTGTGGAACAGGCATTTTGCCTGTTTCTTAGCATGATTAAAATATACTTTTCTGGTGAAGCCAAATTTTTAAGATAAAATGAAATGAGTAGATTAAAGGAGAGCGTTGTGTATGATCGCGCCAGTTGAAACCAAAACCTACACGGCTGAGGAATATCTAGAATTGGAAATCAATTCTCAGGAGCGGCATGAATTTATCAATGGGGAGATTGTTCTGATGGCTGGCGGCACACCGGATCACAATGAAATTACCACTAATTTAGTTGTTGCGCTGAAACTGGCGTTAAAAGGGAAACCATATCGGACTTTTAGTTCGGATCAGCGGCTGTGGATTCCCCAGCTTAATAATTATACTTACCCGGATGTGATGGTGGTTGCGAAACCGATCGAGCTGCAATCTGGACGGACGGATACAATTACCAATCCTCTGCTGATTGCTGAGGTGCTGTCTAAAGGTACTAAAGCTTATGACCGTGATGAAAAGTTTGCTGCTTATCGCAGTATTCCTAGTTTTCAGGAGTATTTATTAATCGACCAATATCGGCTACGGGTGGAGCAATATTCTAAAACTGATGCGAATAAGTGGATTTTTTCGGAATATAGCTGTATGGGCGATCGGCTCAGTTTAACATCTGTTGCTGTGGAAATTTCGCTGGCCGATTTGTATGAAAATATTGAGTTTGGTGAATAGGCGGACGGTTTTTTGTCAAATATCCCAAATAGTGGTAATATTCCCGTATATCGATCGGCTCGGATGGAGAACAGCCATCAGACGCAAGGGGGAAAGTTCGGTGCGAATCCGGCGCTGTCCCGCAACTGTAATGAGATTATTGCATCTCTGAGTCAGGATGCCCGCCGATTTGTTTACCTGTTGTTTTTCATCTGCGAGGTATGGATGATGGTGAGTTTATTATTTTTTTAATTATTGGATTGAGATTTTTTAACCGCAGATATCAGCAGATAAACACAGATGAACGCTGATGTAATTCGATGTGTGTTCTGAAGCGTATCTTATTTTAAGGGAAAAGAAATGCGAATTGAAGATAGTGTTTGGCAGGGTAGTTTTGGCTACTGGCAAAATTTGTTTATTCACCAGAATATTTTGGCGATCGGACATACTGCTTGGAATGGCTTTTTGCATCGAGGACGAGGCTTGGTTGCTTGCAAAATCAATACTCCCATTAACGGTTCTGTGAATTGGAGCGTAGATACTATTAAGTACGATTTGCAATTTATTTCCCAATTGTATGCAAATGCTTATTTGCAAGAAGTAGAACTAGAGGAAAACACTGTTTCAAATCTGCTCTCTATCATTGCTAGCTACGAGCCAAAGGAAGCAATTATATTTTTGTCGATCGCTAACGGTCAGATTGATATCAATTTGTTGCAAAACTTGGCAATTTCTCCTGTGGAGTGCTATGAACAGGTATGCAAGCGCTGGGAAGAATTTCAACTCTGCCCGAAATCCTAAAACTTACTAAATTTTCCGAATGTCGCAGCCAAAATCAATCGAAATTTCTAAGGTAACTCGCTACCAAAATGCAGCGCTTAATTACTATTTGGGCCTGACAGATTCGCCCTACCTTCACTACGGCTATTGGGAAACCCTACCTGTGCCCGCTGAGGAACTAACGATCGCCCGATTGCGCATCGCTCAGCAAGCTTATACTGTAAAACTGTTGGATGCGATCCCCAAAGGCACTCATACAATACTGGATGTGGGCTGCGGGATTGGCGGAAATGCGGCTTATTTGCTCGATCGAGGTTTTGCAGTGGAAGGACTCGCACCCGATCCGTTCCAACAACAGCGCTTTGTTAAGTGTACGGGCGATCGGGCAATCTTCCACCTCACCAGGTTTGAAGACTTCAAAGCAACCCATTTCTACGATCTTATTCTCTTTAGCGAAAGTAGCCAGTATATGTCGGCTGTTGATATTGCTAACGGTGCCGCCAAAATCCTCAATCACGGTGGCTACGTGCTGCTTGCCGATATGATGCGCTCTGATCCTCACTATACAGAGGGAATGTTCTCTAATTGTCATGTTGTTACGGAACTTCATTCAGCATTAAAGCAGGCTGGATTCACTTTAGTAAAAACTGAGGATATTTCCGCCCATATTTTGCCGACAATCGATTTGTATGTCGATACTTTCCGCAGGTATGGACTGAATACGATGATCTATGTTGCAGATTTAATTGCGATCGCAGTTCCGCCGATCCACAAATTCCTGCGCTGGATATTTCGTCGCTGGTTCAAGAAGCTGGTGGTTGAAGGATTGGAGGCGAGCCAACTTTTTGAGCAACATCTATGTTATGAACTTCAACTTTGGCAGTTGTCAAAATCAGATGAAGGCTGACACAAATACAATGGTAATTGGTAATCGGTAATCCGTAATTGGAGGCTCTGCCTCCGGGTATTTATTCCCAGGCAGATCCGGGAAGGCTATAACAAATAACAAATATGTCTCAATGGATTCTCGAATTCGATCGCACTTCCTACTCCTATCCCTGCGGTTCGCGATCGGCAATTCATGATTTAAACCTCAAAGTCCCCGCCGGGAAACGCTGCGGGCTGATCGGTCAAAACGGCTGCGGCAAAACTACCTTTTTTCTGTTAGCAAATGGCTTGTATCAACCGCAACAGGGAATCATTCGCTGGGAAGGCGAACCGTTTTGCTACGATCGCAAATCTTTGATGCAACTGCGCCAACAAATCGGACTCGTCTTTCAAAATCCCGAACATCAATTAGTAGCTTCGACGGTAGAAGAAGATATTTCCTATGGATTGTACAATTTAGGCTTGACAGAATCCGAAATTGCTCAACAGGTACAGCAGGCGATCGACCAATTCGATCTCAGCGAACTCGCCCGCGAACCAATTCACAATCTCAGTTTGGGGCAGAAAAAGCGGGTGTCGATCGCCGATATCATGGTTCTCAAGCCGAAACTGCTGCTGTTAGATGAACCTACCGCCTATCTCGACCCGCGTCACACCCGACAACTGATCGGTTTACTGCAACAAATTCACAACGCCGGAACCACGATCCTTTTAGCAAGTCACGACCTCGATTTCATCTACCGCTGGGCTGATTGGGTGTTTGTAATGGATCGAGGACAACTGATTTTAGAAGGAACACCGGAAACTGTTTTTGCTCAACGGGAGGTTTTGGAGCAATTGCAGCTTGGCGTACCGCTGGCGATCGAGCTTATGGAGCAAATAAGGGCAATTTTTGAAAGAGATGGTAGCTCAAATATACAGAATTTAGAGCTGTGGCAACAACAGATTTTACAAGCACGCCGGCTGCTTTAACGGGATTTAGACAATTTATGGTGTAGGAATTAAGGAAAGGGAATGAAAAGAATCTGGCCTTCATATTCGTCGGGCTGACTGCAACAAACTAATAAATACAAGTCATCAATGACCTGCCCGATCGAAGCCGTTGCAATAACTTCAACAACTCCGGGCATGGGCAACCCGTTTTGAATTCGTTCATAGGCGTAGTCGGTAATTGTCGCCACATCATGGGTAAGTAAAATGCGCCCCTCATCGGCTGCCCATTCTAAGATAGTGGGATCGTCTGCGTGGATTAAACCTACATCCTGAATGCGAACAACGTCTAAGCCTGGTAAGCGTCTGATTAAGCCTCGTAATATCGAACCGTTGAAGTTCTCATCAGTTAATAGACGCATTGGCTGTGAATTCTCTTGGAGTCCGATCACGATCGCTCAAGCGCTGCCTGAGATTAGCTAAGTTATACTGCTGCACAAATTGACTGTGCTGTTGTTGAGCTTTCTGGCAACGTCGATCTAAGTAGTTATCTATTTCCTGACGGTGGCTGAGATAGTAAGCGATCGCTGCGTATATTTCCTCTAAATGGAGAACAGAATACTGAACCGCAATTTCTTCAGGTGTAGAACCATGATGGTATGCCGCTAACAAGCTATCGAGGGTAACGCGGCTATCACCAATGCGGATACCACCAGCTTCATCCCAACGAAACGGTGGGGCAGCAACCTTAAATTCGATTTGAGGGCTCATAAGTCTATTCTCAGAATAGTTGTGTCGATCGATCATTACTTGTCTGCATTATAACCAAAACCCGATCGCCCTGCCAGTGAGAAAAAGTGACAAGCTTTTGTAAAGCTTTGTAAGCTCGCACTTGCAACCTTCATTTCCCGTTATTTGGTGAGGAGATGAAGGAATGATGAAGTGCGATCGGCATCCTAAAAGATATTACAATTTTACTGCCCGCGTCCTTGTTTGCAATCTACGAAACCTAATGCCTCTGTGTCGATAAAACTGGCGATCGCCATCTCAATAACTGCTTCGATCGGGTATTCAATTTCAGCAGCACGAGCAATTAGAGCGGCTTGAATTCGATCAGGCAAGCGTCCTAAAATGATTTCGGCATCAGCAAGGGAAAGTTGTTCCTGAAGTTTGGCTTGCATGGCATTCACCTTTCGATGGGAATTTGAACGTTGTACGGAGGTTCAGTGGCTCTGAGAATGATGGCTTCTAGCTCCAATAGTAACGCAGGGTTCCCTGAGTGAGAAATGAACTGCACTGCAATCCGAATATCCTCATCGCTATATTTGTCGAGCCAAGCCCATAAAAAAGCCTTATGTCCACCGCTGAAGCGTCCTCGCAGGCTCTTGGTTTTACCGATGTAGAGTAATCCGTCCGTTCTGTGCCTGATTGCATAAATGCCAGGACGATTGATTGTTAGGTTGCATTTTCACTACTCACCTCATTGCTGGCTGAACCTTGTCCAAAAACCTTTGTCTGCTCCATTTAACTTCTTTGGCTTCTCGAATTAACAGAGCAAATTCCTTGTAGAATTCAGGATCGTCAAAATAATTTGTATGTGAGCTAACAGGAGACTTTCCACTATCATAAAGATCGTCAAAAACCTCTTTAATCAAAGGTTCAGCCGTGAAACTGAGATAATCGTTATCATCCCATAGATTCCACCAAATGTTTAAATAATCCGAGGGAAACTCAACTTTTTCTATTGATGAACGTTTAGCACCTACTTTTGTTGCTTCTCGTTCCAAAACTTCAACACCTAGATCGAGTTCAAGGAACTCCTGATTTGAACTAGCTGATTGTCCATCATCGTCTTGTTTGAAAACATTCATCTCTTTGAACAAACCGACCTGGGATGCTGCTGCACACCAAAAATCAATATAAATATCCTTGTACGTATGGGTTGTATATTGCGGCAATTGAGACATTTGAGGTAAAAAGTAGCTCACCATGTCATAAACAAGCTGTCCACCCATACTGTGGCTAAATACAATCAGCTTTTCACCACCTTTTGCGATCTTATCCTTGTGGGCTTCCTCCAAGGTATTAAGTAGCTGGTATGATATCTTTCCTGGATTATCTGCTGTACCCCGTTTAGCAAGATAGAAAAAAACATCACCCAGGAAGAGAGTCACACTTTCATTCAAAGGTTTCCGTAGAGGATCTACAAATCTGCCAAAGAAGTAACCTGGTAAGTCATGCAATTTTTTCCCTACTTCAGGTATCAGATCCAATAAGTATTCGGCTTTATCAGAATCAGGTATTTTATGAAACTCTACAATCTTGCGATCTATCCAACCTTTTTTCCTCTTTAAAATTTCTTGAACTCTTGTATCATCCGGAAGACTTGACCTTCTGCCCTGATGCAATGGAACAGAAAGATCTCCCCAGAAAGCATTGTCAATCAAAACGTCGTCTGCATCACCAGATGCAGATATAACTGGGGCAATGTACTTCCTAAGATTCGCTCTAGTTTTCTCCCAAGCCTTATCATGTTCTGTGTCCATCCGACTAGAAACACCATGTACAAAGATAATCGGCATAATCAAATCCTTTTGGGGGTTGTAGAACGGTCATCATTTTGACCTCACTGCAAATTGATCTTTTCCTTTTAGCTTGCAGAGTAGATCGTTGAATTCGGAGCTTGTGTTGGGTTTCGCGATGCTCCACCCAACCTACAATATCTGACACAAAAGACTCAGAGAGTTATGCCATCAAGGGAACGAAGACGAGCAACTATGCTATTCCCAACATCTCTCTGCTGACGAGGTTGAAACTCGATGTTGTTAAGGATGGCAAGAGTTCCTTTTCTTGAAATAGTGTATTTGGCAACAACCGCTCCAGGAAAATGATCATCATTTGTTGCCGTCTCAGTTCGTGCAATGTAGTGTTTGTGCCGAATCATGCCGTCATAGAGATACTTAATTAGTCCCTCACCTTCATCATCAACTATTTCAACATTTTTGGGCCACGTGAAGGATTCATAAGTATCACCTGAACCAAATACATCTCCTCTACCACCACTCGTCCCTTCGTTGTGTTCACCACCCATCTGCAAAGCAGCTTGGAGCTTAGCCAATTGTTGAGCTAAATCAGACATAACTTGAATTTCTCCTTGCGGTATAAATAACTATTCATTGTGCAGCGGTTGCATTACAATACTTTTTCCGATCGCCCTATCCCGCACATTTGCGGTTTAACTCCGAACAGTCTGAACTGCTTTTGCTCTGCCTTAACTCAAAGAATAACTCCCCCCGATCGCCCTGTCGGTGAGAAAAAGTGACTAGCTTTTGTAAACTTACGTAAATTCCCTTAAAGGCTGCTAGCAGTCAATCGATTTTAGATGTTCAATTTTAGATAATGGAATTGACTTCACAGCCTGTACCGAGGCTTGTAACCCTATTGCTTTCGATCAATTGTGTAAATTTGTTTTCTTTCCTGAAAAGGAGGTCGCACTCATGAAACATCAGTAAATTTACTTAATAGGTCAAAATCGCTATGACGGGACAAGAGGCGATCGCCCTAGTTGATAGTCTGTTACAATCCGCAAACAAAAAGCAAAAACTCAATGACATTCAATCCTGCGTCTTTCTGGAAACTTGGGAGGGACACTCTTATCAAGAGATAGCCGAGCGCTTACTTTACGAACATGACTATATCAAAAAAGTCGGTTCGCATTTGTGGCGAAATCTCTCTCAAATCATCGGCGAAAAAATCTCAAAGCAAAATCTCCAAGCAGTCTTGCGCCGCTACCAGCATTGCAGTGCGGGCATCTTGCACGCTAGCGAAGCAGATAACTGCATCCAAGATTGGGGAGAAGCGATCGATGTTTCCCAATTTTACAACCGGCAACAGGAACTGGAAACATTAGAAACTTGGATTAGTGGCAATTCTACTCGTCTGATCGGTATTTTTGGACTTGGCGGTATCGGCAAAACTTCTCTGTCTGTAAAACTCGCTCAGCAAATTCAATCTCAGTTTGAATTCGCGATTTGGCGGAGTTTGCAGCAAGCACCGCGATTAGATGTTATCCTCAGCAATATTTTACCGATTTTAACCGGTTCAGAAGCGACAACAAATAACTCTATTCCTGCTCTCATGGAACTGTTGCGGCAAAAACGCTGTTTGTTAATTTTCGACAATCTGGAGTCGATTTTGCAAGGGGGAAATCGCAGCGGACAATATCAACAAGGCTATGAAGATTACCGACAGTTATTGGCGCGCATTGCGGACGAACCTCACCAAAGTTGTCTGATTTTAACCGGACGAGAAAAACCGGGCGGGTTTGCTGTGCGATCGGGCGAAAATTTACCAGTGCGATCGCTCAACCTCTTCGGAGTTTCACCGCCAGTATGCCAGCAAATCCTCGCCACCAAAGGATTAAAGGCAACGCTATTGCAGTGTCAAGTTCTTGTCAACTATTTTGGTGGCAATCCCCTCGCCCTCAAACTTGCTGCAACGACTATTAAAACACTTTTTGGCGGTGACATTCACGCATTTTTAGTGCACGGAAATACTGTTTTTAGCGACTTGTGGGATTTGCTCGATCGCCAGTTCGATCGCTTGTCTCCCCTGCAACAAAAAATTATGTACTGGATCGCCATTAATCAAGAAGGAGCGACCCCTGCGAAGTTAAAAGCGGAAATTTTGCCCAAAGTTTCGGGACGGCAACTGATGGAAGCATTGGAGGGGCTGGCTGAACGATCGCTCATAGAAGATCGGCGATCGCTCAATGATACCGCATCAACAAGTTTAATGCTACAACCGGCGATCGTCGAGTATGTCAGAGAACGCTTGCTCCAAACTGCTGAGCAATAAATTATCGCAAACAAACTTAACTCATGAAAACTCATGTTTTAATTAAATCCCAAACCCAAGACTAGATCGGCGACTCATAAATTCAACTGATTTTGTATCCTTTAATTGAACGTCTATTAGCCCATTTTGAAACTGCAATTCAACTCAAACAGCACCTCGGCAATATTTTAGCTTGGTTGCGCGATCGAACAGCAAACCAGACAGATTATGCTGGGGTTAATCTGCTGAATTTATCCAGTCATCTCAAAACCGATATCAGAGGCTTTGATTGCTCTTAGGATTTACGCAGGGTGGTCAGAAACCGGGTTTTTTACCGAATCTGCGCGCCACAACGCAGTATTTTCGTAAAAAACCCGGTTTCTTTGTCGGAGTGCGTCCAGGACTGATTAAGTGCGATCGTACCAACTTTGCAGCGCCAAGCGGTGAACTTCCCGCCAGCTAATATTTTTAAGTCTGGCAATTTCCGCGCAATCTTCGTATTCCGGCTGCACGTTAACAATCGTTTGTCCAGACTTCGCAACTTTTATTTGCACTTCACCGTATTCTGTTTGAACTGTCTGGATTTCCCGGTGCAAAATAGTTCTCTGTTGAGTCGATCGCCTAATTCCCAAAGTAGTAGTTTCGCGAAAGATAACTGCTTCGCAAGCATCCTCAAATTCTGGATGACAAATCGCAGTTAACAAAACCCCCAGCCGCGACTTTTTCATCACAATTGGGGCCGTAAAAACATCCAGAGCTCCGGCGGCAAACAAAGCATCAAAAACATAGCCGATCGCCTGCGGACTCAAATCATCAATTTGCGTTTCCAGTACCGTAATAGTTTCTATGGGATTGGTAATCGGTAATTGGGAATCCGTAATTGGGAATTGAGTATTGCTTAAAAACTTCCCTCTTCCTTCTTCCCTCTTTCTGACATCCGTTACATCCGTTACAGAATCCGTTGCCGAACTTCCCTCTTCCTTCTCCCCAATCCAGAGGCGCAAAATATTAGGAATTGCCAGGTTTCGAGAACCTGCACCCAAACCGATCGCCTGAACTTGCATCGGTGGCGGTGGGCCGAAACTGGAGGCGAGAGTACAGGCGATCGCAGTTCCCGTAGGAGTGCACAATTCGCGATCGATCCCGTTGCTGTAAACCGGCACTCGGTGCGTTTCCCACAACCGCATCACCGCCGGCGTCGGCACCGCTAATCGGCCGTGTGCAGCCTTCACCGTACCTGCACCAGTCGGCATCGCCGAAAAGTAAAATTCGTCAATATCCAACCAATCCAAACCCAAACAAGTACCGACAATATCAATAATTGCATCCGTAGCCCCCACCTCGTGAAAGTGAACCTCGCTTGGGGGGATACCGTGTACGGCACCTTCTGCATCTGCTAATTTCCCAAATACGGCCAAACTCCAGGCTTCCACGCGCGGAGGCAATTTTGCAGAGACAATAATCTGCTTGATTTCTGGCAAATGGCGGTGATGAGTGTGGCTAATTTCGGCATCTGCTTCGCCGTGACTGTGAGAATGTTCTTCCCCGTGATGATGGTGGTGGCGGGCGTCAAAAGTCGGGGATTCCGTTTCCGAGGGATCGAGTTCGGTAGCGGAATTTTTTGGTTTTAACCACAAATCCGCAGCTAAATCGACATAAAATTTAGTTGCTTGTTGAGTATTCCGGTGGACTAATTCCGTCCGCAACTGATACTCTGTCGAAATGCCGAGCAAATTGAGTTTTTCGATTAGGTAGTCTAAAGGAACACCGGCGTGGACGAGAGCTCCGATGCACATATCGCCAGCAATGCCGGTTGGACAGTCAAAATAAGCTATTTTATTCATTGTTAACAATTAATTTTTAGCATTGATTGTTTCACTCGATATTTCGATCGCCCACTTAGCCTGCAATAGCTTAACATGGCAACTATTTACGAAGTGCATCCAGTTGCACCCCAAAAAGACCGGATCGAGAAGATTACAAAAGCTCTGAAAGATGGGGCAGTGATGCTTTATCCGACAGATACAGTTTACGCGATCGGCTGCGATCTCAACTCCAAGTCTGCTGTAGAACGAGTCAGGCAGATCAAGCAACTATCTAATGATAAGCCTTTAACGTTCTTGTGTTCCTCTCTGTCAAATATTACCGACTATGCTGCCGTCAGCGATGAAGCATACAGAATTATCAAGCGATTAATTCCCGGATCTTACACATTTCTGCTGCCAGCTACCAAGTTAGTGCCGCGGCTGGTAATGAACCCAAAACGCAAAACCACGGGAATTCGCGTTCCCGACCACCGGCTTTGTTTTACACTGTTGGAAGCCTTGGGAAATCCGATTATTTCAACTTCCGCTCACATTACCACTGACGATGAAGGTGCAGCACCGGTGTCTGCAGCAAAAGCAGAAAGCTTTGGCAAAGCTGAACTTTTTGACTGTTTGTCAAAGTTAGTAGATGTCATTGTCGATGACGGTTCCGATCCGGGATATCAAGTTTCTACCATTCTTGATTTAACAAAAAGCGAACCGATTGTTGTTCGTCGCGGTTTGGGATGGGAAGCTGTCGCCGTTTGGGAAAAAGACTAAAATTTAAAGGGGCGGCTTAAGCGCCAAAGTCGCGCAAAAGCCGCCCCTATTTTTTAACTCAAAACTGCTTTAAGCCTCTACCTTAACCCCTTTCCAAAAAGCAATATATCCTGCAATATTTTTAGCAGCATCTTTGGGAGTAGGATAGTACCAAGCAGCATCTTTATTAACTTGTCCGCCGACTTCGACACTGTAGTAACTAGCAACACCTTTCCAACCGCAAGTAGTGTGAGTGCTGCTGTCCTTGAAAAACTCGCGTTTGATGGCATCCGGGGGGAAGTAATAGTTGTTTTCTACGACTTCGCATTTGTCGCTTTCGGCCAGGACGGCACCATTCCAAATTGCTTTAGGCATCAGTTTCTCTGCTTAAAATGAGATTTTCAATTATTGTAACTGTATTGGTGCTCAAAAAGCATAGAATAGTGTTGAAGCCAACAACCAACTACTGCAAATGTTAGGGTCGAATCCGCCAATATCTTCTGTGCCGCTGTCCCTCGAACAAGCTCTAAAACATTTTTTTGGCTATGACTCTTTCCGCCCGGGGCAGCAGGAAATTGTCGAAGCTGCTTTACAAAAACGGGATATGATGATTGTCATGCCGACTGGCGGTGGCAAGTCTTTGTGTTTTCAATTACCGGCACTGTTGAAACCGGGATTGACAGTGGTTGTTTCGCCGTTAATTGCTCTAATGCAAGACCAGGTGGAAGCTTTGCAGGATAATGGAATTGGGGCGACTTTTCTCAACAGCACTTTGAGCAGTCAGGAAACCCGATCGCGCGAAACAGCGATTCTCGAAGGTAAGATTAAATTGCTCTACGTTGCACCAGAACGCTTGCTCGGCGAGAGATTTTTACCGTTTTTAGATATAGTAGCAAATAAGTTAGGAATTTCGGCATTTGCGATCGACGAAGCCCACTGCGTTTCGGAATGGGGGCACGACTTTCGACCAGAATACAGGCAAATGCAGCGAGTGCGCGATCGATATCCCGACATTCCCATTATGGGACTAACCGCCACCGCCACCGAGCGCGTCCGCCAAGACATTATCCAGCAGCTAACTCTGCGCAATCCCTACATCCACGTCGCCAGCTTCAACCGCCCCAATTTATACTACGAAGTTCGCCTCAAAACCAAACACAGTTTTGCCGAAGTGTTGCAAATTATCCAAAAAAAAGGCGGTTCTGGAATTATCTATTGCCTCAGCCGAAAAAAAGTTGACGAAGTTGCCTATAAATTGCAACAAAGCGGCATCCAAGCCTTACCATACCACGCCGGCATGAACGATGTCGATCGCGCCACCAATCAAACCCGCTTCATTCGCGACGACGTGCAAGTAATGGTAGCAACAATTGCCTTCGGTATGGGCATTAACAAACCAGACGTGCGGTTTGTAATTCACTACGACTTGCCCAAGAATCTCGAAGGATACTATCAAGAATCCGGCCGCGCAGGCCGAGACAACGAACCCGCCCATTGCAGTTTATTTTTCGGCTACGGCGATGTCAAAACCATCGAATACATAATCGAGCAAAAACCAGATCCGCAAGAACAGCGAATTGCCCGCCAACAGTTACGGCGAGTAATTAACTATGCAGACTCCAGCGATTGCCGCCGCACAGTTCAGTTAAGTTATTTTGGCGATTCATTTCCCGGAAATTGTGGCAATTGCGATAACTGTTGCAACAAAAAACCAGTAGAAGATTGGACGATTGAAGCAATGAAATTTCTTTCTTGCGTCGCGAGATGCCAAGAAAAATTCGGCATGAATCATATTATTGACGTGCTGCGAGGCTCAAAAAGTCAAAAAGTATTGCAATACCAGCACCACCAACTTTCTACATACGGAATTGGCAAAGATAGAAGTGCTGATGAATGGAAAAAATTGAGCAGGACGCTGTTAAATCAAGGTTGTTTAGACGAAAAAACAGACGGCTTTCCCATTTTGAAACTGAATGAAAAAAGTTGGGAAATCATGAAACGTCAGCGCACAGTTGAAATCGCCATTGAACCGCAGCGGGAAGTACAGGGGAAAGTTCGTTCTTTAGCAGTAGAATCCGAAGGTTTATTTACCATACTGCGGACGCTACGCAAGCAAATTGCCGACGAACAATTTGTGCCGCCTTACGTAGTCTTTGCTGATAAAAGCTTGCGAGACATGGCAGAAAAACGCCCGCAAAATCTCACCGAATTCGAGGATGTTTACGGCGTTGGTAGCAACAAGCGAGATAAATACGGCAAGGTTTTCTTGGAAGCAATTCGCAGTTTTTGCCAAGAACAAGGATTGCCAACTGGTGCTGCATCTTCTGATGTTGCTAATCTTCCCAATCTTTCTAACGTTGCGTCTTATTCTCAGATGCAAACCTGGGAATTATACCGACAAGGTTTGACAGTTCAAGGAATAGCCAATGCACGGGGTATGAGTCCTAATACTATTTCTGGGCATCTGATAGAATTGATGGAGATGGGGCGGGAAGTTGATATAAATTTGTTGGTGGAACCGGAACGCCAGCAGGCGATAGTGTACGCTATTGAAGTTATGGGAGATGAGAAAATGAGAGCAATTTATGAGTTTTTGGAAGAACGTTATACCTTTGAGGAGATTAAGTTTGTGCGCGCTTGGTGGCGGCAAAATTATGTGGGTTTTTAACCGCCGATGTATGTATATGGACGCTGATGGACGCAGATAATTAATAGATAGGAGGGAAAAATGATAATTGAAAAGTAGTTTTTGGGATGATATATTAAAGTGGCGTTTTTAACCGATATATTTTTTCCATTTGGTTTTGCTACCTGGCGTATATGGAGTTGCAAAACTCAAATTTCCAAAGTAATTTTAAGAGCCCTATAAGTCAGTAAGCTTGGCTTAGCTAAGCGTGTCATTGTTCGCTATGCTTCGCGCAGTTGCGAGGGTACGAAGCAATCCCCGAAAGTTTTTTTAGTTCTCAATTTGAGTGAGTGGCGAGGGCGAGAAATTACCTTTTTAACTGAACCTTATTGAGCTATAATTACCTCGTCAAACCACTTTTTACGTTAGTAATAGGATGCCCGAGAGGGAGCAATATTTAAATCCACACGCATGAGACTATTTACACTCACGCCCGCCCCCAAGGATTGAATAATATTGATGCAGCCGGAAACAATATTAGGTCTCTCTGTGAACCCAGAAGCACCCTAAATTTTAGCATTGTACTTGGTTTAGGCAAAATTATATATAGGGGTTTTGGAGGGCGAGAAATTAAGTTTCTACACTTTAGAATTGTACAATAAATAGTTGACCTCGTTAGCCAGCCATTCGTTAAACATATTGTGCAATATTTCTTGATAGCGTTCAGGGGTTAATTCCGCCGGGAGAAACTTTTCAACTAGGAACAAGTGATATCCTCGCTCAGTTTGAATTGGACGAATCACTTCTCCGGGTTGAGCGCTAAATACGGCGACGGCTATGTCTGGTTTTAAACCCCACCGATAAACCTTGCCTTCGCAACCGCATAAATGCCGGCGGTTTTCGTCAAAGTCGTAAAAGTGAGCGGCATCAAAAAAGCTGATTTCTCCTTCTTGAATTTGATAAAATAGTTCCTGAGCAAGCTGCGGGTTGGCAACAACTATTTGATAAAGAATTATTTGGTCGTATTGCAATTTGTTTTGAACGAAAATCTTATTTACTTCTTTGCTAAACAAGTGTTCGGCTAGTTTTTGGGTGAAGAGCCGATCGCGAATGCCGGCTTCTAAATCTTCAACGGAAATCATCTGATCCACCAGCCAAGCAATCGTATCCGCCGCTTTCTCCAAACGCTTCTCGCGGCGGAGTTGGTCGCCCACAGCTTGAATTTCTTGGGGAGTCACAGTTAACCCCCGTTCCCGGACTGCTTTCTCAATAACTTTTTTCTGCAAAACCTTTTGACTAAATGTCTTTATTTGCTGCTCTTGTCTGAGTAGTTCGATGATTTCACTTGCTTCAATCAATGGCCCGTAAAAGTCCTTCATCTTTCTCTCTCAACCTATATAAATTTATTAACTTTATCCCCCGACGCTTTATGCGGGGTAGTTGATGTTAACGGTTAACGGTTAGCTACAAGATTTCATTTGGCAAACTCATAAAATCAGCATTGCTCAAAGTTGTTGCACCCGCTGCATTAACTGTTCCCAAAACAACAGCTAAAATTCGATCGCCATTATTTGAACGAAACTTGACCAGAGTCGCGTCTGCCGTACCGTCACCGTCAGTATCAAACGCCATGAGTGTCAAGTCTGCTACCGAAAGTCCCCCTATCAGCCCAATTCGATCGCCTTCAGCGGGATTGAAATCAACGACTCGATCTGCTAAAAATGGATTAGCTGCTGCACTCGCTGTTTCGGGTTGAAATGCAAAGGTATCAGCGCCGCTACCTCCAATCAATGTATTGGTGCCAAAGTTGCCGCAAAGAAAATCGTCGCCGTTGCCGCCCATCAGCCAATCTTTACCTTTTCCTCCGCGCAAAGTGTCGTTTCCATCGCCTCCATCGATCGCATCGTTACCTCTGTTACCTTTGACAATATCGTCGCCGCTTCCTGCAAAAATTCGATCGCTCCCCCTACCGCAAGTAATCACATCGCTGTCGCTGGTGCCGAGCCAATATCCGTCGCCGTTGCTGTCGTAGGTGACAGTTAATACCGCAGAATTGTTTTCTGGGGCTGTAACTTCAGGAGGTGGCGTTGTCTCAGCATTGCTGTTGGCATTGTTACCGGGAAGCGCGATCGAATTATTGCTGTTACTGTTATCTGTTGGCTCAGAAATTATCGTACTTTCCCCGCCAGTACCCGTACTGTCTAGAGAGAAATTAGAAGGACTTGAATTGCTAGAAGTGCCGCCCGTCACCGGGGTGAGCGTTGCACCGTCATTATTTGACGGTGCGGGTGTTGGCGCAGGCGCTGGTGCTGTGGCGCTAGTCCTTGGGGGCGCGACTGTAGAAGCACTCGCCGCCGCGCTGCCACTGCTAGATGTAGCCCCCGCAGCGTAAGCAGTCTCACTACTTGTACTGCTTCCTGTCGGAGAAGCCGCTGTCCCGCTGCTGGTACTGCCCGCACCGCTGCTATCGACAAAGGAACTAGACTTGCTGGAACTGCTGCTGCCGTCACCAGGGTTATTCGCCAACGAATTCAAGGTGTTTAAACTATTGCTGTTTCCAACAATATTATTTAAGAGTTTAGAAGCTAAGGAATCTAAGGGAGGCATGGCGATTTATCTCCTTTTAGTTGTATGGCTATACCAGTGAATTATTATTAAATTTGATTTAGCCATCACAATCACCATCAAAACGCCTTTTAAAATTGGGAATCTACCTTACAATCGCTGGCACTGGAGCAGTTTTAAATTGGTGACTACAGCCTTACAATCACCTGTTTCGCAATTACCAATTACGATTTCTGATTCCACTGCCAACCACTATCGCAAATCATTATGGCTGACCGCTGAGATGAACAAATATCTGCTATCGTTCAAGGATACAAAATAACTATTTTCAGTGCGAGCGTAAGAGTTAGCTGTAGCTGAGGCTTCAGTAAAAGCAATATAATGACTAACATAGACCTTTGTGGAAGTGCTAGCCATAGTCGAGGTATTTTCGCCAATAGCAAAAGCTTTAGCATCCGCACTGCCCAATCCATAGGTAGCAAAAGTGTTAGGGCTACCAGTCGCGCGCCTATAACCAGCACCTACAAGCTTGCTGGCTCCTAAGGATTTTTTCTAAGTAATCTAAATCATTAATAATCATGTTTATTTGCACCGCAACAATTTTTAGTGACTGCTTAACTGATGTTAGAAACCGAGCCAGCCAAACCCATTAAGTATGTTGCCACTGTTCAAAACAGCTATGTAAAGTTGGGCAAGCATTTGTGACTTACCTATCTCGAGGTCAATCCAGCAATTCTTGCATTGCTTTACATAGCTGGGTTTCTGACTGCTTATTTGCACTATTGCGATTACCTGTAGATGCTAAAATCCGAACTAGCCGCGATCGAAGTGCCACTAGAGGAAGAGCTGTAAGGTGTGGTCTCTGCGTTATTGAAGGTCTGAGTCAAACTGCCGTAACCGTAGGCGTTCGCCTTAGATTCAGCAGTGGCTGCATGACCAAAAACATACACGTTGGAGTTGATGTATTTATTCAGGTTGAAATACTCGTTGAACTGCACGTTTGAGTAGTCATAGCCTAAGTCAAAACCGCCGAGGACGCTGCTTGTTTCAGAAATGCTTTCGACATGGTTCAGGTCTGAGATAATCATGGGTTTTCTCCGCGAGAGTCAGTGTGGTTTATGTAAAGCGTACACGATTTGTTCGAGGAGTTTAAACTGTAGTTACCGTTAGGGTTTTACTGACTGTTTGACGGTCGAACTACTACGGCTTGGCGATGCTTGATTGAGTTTAAACTCCAACGATAACTAAAGTCTGGCTTGAGTGTTATGATTACCTGTAGATGCTAAAATCCGAACTAGCCGCGATCGAAGTGCCACCAGAGGAAGAGCTGTAAGGTGTGGTCTCTGCGTTATTGAAGGTCTGAGTCAAACTGCCGTAACCGTAGGCGTTCGCCTTAGATTCAGCAGTGGCTGCATGACCAAAAACATACACGTTGGAGCTGATGTATTTATTCAGGTTGAAATACTCGTTGAACTGCACGTTTGAGTAGTCATTGCCTAAGTCAAAACCGCCGAGGACGCTGGTGGATTCTGAAACTACTTCGACATGGTTCAAGTCTGAGATAATCATGGTTTTTGTCCTTTTAATTGAGCAGTTGTTTGAAGCAACCTTGTTTTGTTTGGATGTACCTAATATATCTGGACTAATTAGAGCTGTGTTGCCAATTTGGCAGATTTGTTGAAAATTAAAATCTCAATGTAACTTCATGAATATATGTTGATTTTTTGCTCGCCAACTACAGAAGATATCTTGACGAGTCCTAAACGCATCAACCGAGTTTAATGGACTCAGATACTTGCTTATAGGCCTCGCTCAAAGTTGAAAAACCCGGTTGATGAAAGTAAAGAGTGCGTCCAAGACGGGCTGCATTCAGACACAAAAACCAGCCTCGTTTTATACTCTATGAACGAGACTGTAATCAGATTCTAGTATTGGGATCGATCGCCCGTACAGACAAACACTGCTCCGGCTCAACAGCATGAATTGCAGATCGGTTGGTCTTTTTTGGCTCGCAAACAAATTATCAGGTACGATCGCCATACCGTGTTGCCATTTTGGCAGATTTATCGGAAGCGCGGATGTTAGATACTGAAAAACCCGATCGCCCGCGGTGAGTCAACCAAAAAATAGGTACACCCAACGCCAGCAACCGGGTTGTCGGTCGATCGACTAATTTACTTGCCCGCCAAATTAAACCAGCGCGTCTTAAATCCAGCAAAAAATCCTTGATTTTCAACCTCAACCGCCAGCGCCCAGATATTTGAACCTGGGCCGCCGACTTCAGCTACAAAACCTGCGGTATCTGAGTGCAACTCGCTACCAATCTGAATAGCATCACCCCCTCGAACTCCGGCTCGTTTCTCCCTCACCACTTCCACATAATCTAAATCCGCAATTTTGCTCAGCGCCGGCTGAGTTTCCGATTTCCTCATTTGACTGTTTTCCTTCAGCAAGCGGTTGGAAGTACGGTAAGGGATATAGTCGAGAGGGTTGTAACCCGTGCTCCGCAAAAGTAAAAAACAAGCCCAAGAATACTTTCCTGCCAGAATCGCTGCAATTATCTCATCCAATTGTTCGGGTTTAATTCCCACTTGGGAATGATTGGCAGAATGGTGAAATTGGGAATTCATTTTTTTATCCTGTTTTGTGTAAATTGGTTGACTGTTGACTAATGACTGCTGACTGTTGACTGATGACTGATGACTAATTTCTACAAACTCATGCCGCCTTTTTGTAGTTGCTTGAGGGGATCGAGCAAAATGTCGGCTATGCTGCGCTGGCGGATGACAATTTCCGCAGTAGCTGTCTGACCAGCTTTGAGTTTCCAGCTTTGATTGTTGGCTTTCACTGAGTCTCGATCGATACTCACTTCCACCCGGTAACAAACACCCAATCGCTCGTCTGTTTTGGCATCGGGCGAAATCGATACAACTTTTCCCGGAATCACGCCGTAATTTTGATAGGGAAAAGCATCGAATTTGACTTGTACCGGCATTCCGGTTTTGACAAATCCTGCTTCTCGGTTCGGCAAACTGACTTCCAGCACCAGAGGAGCCTGATTCGGAGTCATTTCTGCAATAGTTTGACCCGGTTGCACGACTTCGCCGGTGTTGTGAATGTTGAGCGCGGAAATCACTCCGCTGACGGGTGCGTAGATAAATCTTTGTTTGAGCTTATTTTTTGCTTGAGCGAGCATGGTTTGGGTTTCGGCAATTTTGGATTTAACTTGATTTAATTCCATTTCCAACTGCTGAATTTTTTGCTCTTTTTCTAACTGCATTTGGCGCGCTGCGGCTTGTTTGCTGGAGGCTTCTGCTTGCAGTCGATCGACTTCTGCCAATTGTTGAGTTAATTCACCTTGGGCTTTAGAAATGGCGCTAGTTCGATCGCGCAAACCTTGCTCGACTTCAAACAGCTTTTCCTTAACCTGAGTTGTATCAGACAGTTGACTCCTGAGGGCAGCACTTTGCCTGTCGCGCACGGTTTGCTCGACCTCAAATACTCGATCGTCAGCCTGAGTTTTTTCTCCCAACTGGCTTCTAATAACGGCATTTTCACTTTCTCGCAGAGCTTCCTCAGCTTGAAACAATACATCTTTTGACAGCGCTCCCTCATCTACCAAAGGTTTGAGCCGCCCTATCCGCTCTTTGTGAGCCCCCACTTTTGCTTGCAATTGTGCCAACAAATCTTGACTCTTATTTTGCAGCGGTGTCACCTGCTCGCGCCTGGCTTGTTGAGAAGTGACATCGGTTTCCAGTTGCGATAACAGATTTTCTGCCTGTTTTTCCAAAGGTTTGAGCTGTTGCTTGCGCGCTTGCTGAGAGACTACATCTGCTTGCAATTGCTCGATTTGAGACTGCGTGGTAGCCGCTGAAGCGCGAGCCCGATCGATCGCAGCTTCAGCCCCCCGCTTGTCCGCAGCAGCAATAGCTTGGCTCGCTTCAGCTTCCAGTTTAGTTCTCTCGATCGAACTACTCTGCTGCACCAATTGAATCTGATAAGCGCCCACAATTTTATCAAGACGCTCCACCTCGCTCGCAGCAGTCGCCGGGTCTAATTCCGCCAATAATTGTCCTGCTTTGATTTTTTGACCTTCTTTGATTGCGAGGTTAATAATTTTTCCTGGCTCCGTCGGGTGAATTTTGTAAACATCACCTTTGGGAACTAATTTGCCCTGAGCGTGACCAACTTGGTCAATTTTTCCCAAAGTTGCCCACGCTCCAAAAGCTACGGAAAAAACCATTCCTCCTAATATCAACCCCTGGGGAAAAGATACTGGCGGCTGGTCGAGTACCGAGTGCAAAGAAGTAGACCAATTATCAGCATGATGCTCCGTAAACTTGGCAGGATTGATACCGTCATTACTTTGAGAGGAGCGATTTTTAGATTCTACTACTTCTAAAGAGCGGTCTTTTTTTCTGGCTTCGTTGTCTTGTCTTGAAGCTACTCCCCCATAGACTTCACCTATTGCATCAGAATCGCGACCTAATTCTTTGACATCTTCTGAAAACATTGTATTTCCTCCAAATTAGTCTGTTGACTGTTGGCAGTTGGCAGTTGTTAGGAGCTATCAGTCAGTAGTCAGAAGTTAGGAGTCAGGAGTCAGGATTCAGGAGTCAGTAAAAATGATCTTTAGTCTTGTGTTGGTTGCTAATGACTAATGACTAATGGCTAATGACTAATGACTAATGACTAATTACTAATTACTAATGACTTAAATATCGAGTTGTTGCTGAGCAAGGTGATAGTAAAGTCCGCGTTCAGCCATCAATTCGTCGTGGTTGCCTTGTTCGGCTAAAATGCCTTTGTCTAGAACTAAAATTCGATCGGCATTACGCACCGTAGACAACCGATGAGCGATAATAAACGCAGTGCGATCGCGACTAATTCGGGCGAGATTTTGCTGGAACCTGCGCTCAGACTCCGTATCCAGCGAAGAAGTTGCTTCGTCCAAAATCAAAATTCGGGGATCGCCCAAAAGAGCGCGGGCGATCGCAATTCGCTGCCGCTGGCCTCCAGACAAACTCGTTCCCCTTTCCCCCACAGGAGTTTGATAACCCAGCGGCATATCTTGAATAAAAGCGTGAGCTTCTGCTAGCTTCGCCACTTCTATCGCCTCTTCCAAGCTTGCAGAAGCAGCATCGTTTCCGTTTTTATACAGCGTAATATTTTCCAAAATCGTTCCCGAAAACAAGAAACAATCTTGAAGAACAACACCCAACTGAACTCGCAGCGACTGCAAAGAAATGTGCCGAATATCGTGGCCGTCAATTGTCAGCCGCCCTTTTTCTGGATAATAGAAACCTTGCAGCAGCTTTACCAAAGTGCTCTTACCGGAACCGCTGCGGCCGACAATTGCCACAGTTTCTCCAGCTTGCACCTCAAAGGAAAGATTTTGCAGCGTATTGCGTTCCTCATCCTGAGCATAGCGGAAAGAAACATTGTCAAACTTGACGTTTCCCTGAATGCGAGGCAGCACCAACATTGGCTTGTAAGGGCTTTCTTCAGGTTGGGCAGAGAATACATCATCCAAACGCTCGATCGAAACCAGCACTTCTTGAAACTCATCCCAAAGTCCCACGACTGAAAGTACAGGAGAAATGACGCTCCCAATCATCATATTAAAAGCAACAAATTGACCGATCGTCAAATCATCTTGAATCACCAGCATTGCCCCATACCACAGCAAAGCCGTACTCCCCAAAGTATTAATCCCACCCCCGATCACCTGCAAAGAATTCGCCAACTTCTGCCCGCGAAATTTAGCATTAATCATGCAGGTTAATTGGTCTTCCCAGCGCCAGCGCATTTCTCGCTCAGCAGCAGTTGCCTTAACCGTCGCCACCCCAGTAATCATTTCCACCAAAGATGAATTTTGCTTGGCACTTTCGGTAAAAACCTCCCGGGACACTTTTCGCAGAAAGGGAGTTGCCACTAAAGTCAAAATCACGATCGGCGGAATCAACGCCAGCACCAACAAAGCCAGACGCCAGTTATAGTAAACCATCAGTCCGATGTAAACTACAGCCATCAAAGCATCCAACCAAGCCGTAATAGCTTGGCGAGTCAAAAATGCCTGAATTTTTTGATTTTCCTGAACCCGCGTCAAGATATCGCCCACCTGACGAGATTCAAAAAACTTGATCGGCAAACTGAGAGTGTGACTGATAAAGCCGCTTATTAAAGTCAGGTCAATGCGGTTCGACAAATAATCCAGCAAATATTGTCGCGTTGCCCCCAACAGCGATCGCCAAACACTAAACAGCAGCAGTCCGATCGCAAAAACGTGCAGCGTTACTACGCTTTTGCTGACAACCACTTGGTCTAAAATTACTTGGGTAAATAGGGGAGTAACTAACCCAAATATTTGGATTAACAAGGAAAGAATCAAAATTTGGGCGATCGCAGCGCGGTAGGGCCAGACTATGCCGACAAAATTTTTAATTTTGATGCCTTTATGTTCGTCACTGTGATTGCGATATAGCTCCGCTGTCGGGTCTAAAAGTAGGGCGTACCCAGTCCAATTTTCGGTAAAAGCTTTAATGCTCATCCACCGCTTCCCTGCCGCCGGATCGGCAACTAAAACCTGTTGATTTTTAAAGCGGTAAACTGCAACGTAGTGATTGCCTTGCCAGTGAGCGATCCAGGGATTTTGATTGCGCAGCGGAGTTAAAGAAGCTCGCACGGGAAGGGTTTGAAATCCCATCCTTTCCGCTGCTTTTGCCAGACTCTTGAGCGAGGCGCCGCTGCGACCGATTTCTGCCAGTTCGCGCAAGTAATTCAGGCTGAATTTCTTACCCCAATATTCGCTAATCATGGCTAAGCAGGTTGCTCCGCAATCTGCGGCACTCTGTTGTTGAATGAATGGGTACCCGCTGCTCAACCATTTGCGCTGCTTGGGTTTTGGAAATATGATAATTCCGCCTACAGGTTTTTGCTGCTCGACTTCGGTTAATTTTGACAGCTCTGTTTTTGAGTTTGAGCTGGCATCTTTTGGCAGCGTTACTAAGCTTAAAATCGGAGGTTTGCGGATAATTTTAGGGCGGGAATTGCTTTCGGAACTAACTGTGGCTTTGGTGATTTCCCACTGTTCGGCGCTAAGCTGATAAATTAGCAGGTTTGTTGCGGCTTTCCAGTCGCTCCGCAGCTCTGAATGTCCCCAGCTACTACCGATAATTGGCGGTGCTTCACCTTGAATTTGACCGCTGCGGAGCCAAAAATGATTGGTAGATTTTTGGCAGTGCTCAGCGAGGGAAACTCCGGCAGGAATTCGGCTTTCTTCTATGTAAGGAAGTAAGTGGGGCCACAGAAGCTGTTGTTGGTGGGGAGCGAGCGATCGCAAATCTGTTTGTGTCTTGAAAAATATTAACCGCTGGATATGTTGGAATTCTTGCTGCAAGTGCTGTTGCAGTTGGGGGAATTCCTCTAAAATAAGCTGCAACTTGCTTGCTGCAATTCGAGCAATTTGGCAAGTACCGGCCGCAATAGCCCTGTAAGGCAGTCCGGTTTCAATAAATAGCTTTTCTGTCCCAATTATTGCTCCAATTTCCAGTACCACCGCCGAAATTTCCTGCTGTTGAGAGGCTTCTAATGCTAGCAGCCTGACTCTTCCCTCGCAAACTAAATAAAAATTGCTATCGTTTTCTTTTTGTTCAAGTAAATTTTTGGTATTATCTGCGGTTTGATATTGGGTAATTTCATCTCCGAGCTGAAACTCGCAAATTTCACAGGCTGTATTAAATTTTGCAATTAATGTCTGTTCTGCACCGATTTCCTCCAAGAGTTTTTGAAGAGCTTGAACAGTCGGTGATGACGCTTGGGAATAAGCGAAGTAATTCGGTATCCCTAAACTGTTTTTCATAGATTCCCCTGTTAAAATTTTCTGTCAACTTTCTTGACCGACAACTAACTAGGTTAGGTTCAAATTGTTTTTAGTGTTACCTAGCTGGCTGAAAAATGCTGTTGGAGTTCTGGGGCAAAAACCTCTTATTTCAAACATTTTTTGACAAGTTTTAAAATGTCGGAATTAGGGGTTTTTTTAGTAGAGTACGGTTATTACGTAAGTGTGGTTTTTCTGGCTCCAATCATAGCGTACAAAATAGCGAAAATGACTACAGTTTAACGGTCTTCTTTACAGAATCTTTATAATTAAGCGGTATTTTGGCGCATAATTGTGAAGATTCTGTAAAGCTAAGCGGACACAGCATATATTTTATAACCGTAAATACACGCAGACAGCTTAATTAAATATTAAAAACGTTCAATTCTCGATAATCTGTGCGTTCTAGAAGGATTAACGTAAAGAAATAATGCTAATTTGTAGCAGGAATTCGAGAAACTAATTGAGAATTGAGCCTGGGTATTTAGCGGGATTTAAACAAAGAAGTTGGAGTCCCGATTCAGAGAACCCATCGCTGGCGGACGCACCAACTTTGCAGCCGGCGCAGAAACCGGGTTTTTTACTAAAACAGAAGGAAGTTCGGCAGCGAAGCAGTCTACGGGATTTAACCGATGTAACGGAGATCCGCAAGAAGTCCCATCGAAGAAGGAAGTTCGGCAACGGATGTAACGGATGTAACGGATGTGAGGAAGAAGGAATCAGGAAGAAGCAATTCCCTGCGGAAAAATCGTCAAATTCTCTTTCTTTCGGCAGAAGGCTATTATGCAGAAGGCTATTATGCAGAAAGGTAGAGATGCTAAATTCACACCAAAGACTTCGATCGCGCACAACTGAGCAAAATAACTATGAACCGCCCCGCACCTGACGCCCACTCTCAAATGAGCGACCTTGAACGCGCTAACCTCAGCCAGCTCATCGATTACACTTCCATTCGATCGATACCCGAAATTTGGGCGATCGTCAAACAGCGATTACCTCAAACCGTCGCCCTCCACGATCCCCACACCAAGCCGGAAATTAAGCTAACCTACACCGACCTTTATCAACAAATCCAGCAATTCGCCGCCGGCCTCCAAGCCCTCGGCATTGAAGCCAATCCCGAAGAAGCAGTCCCTCCCCGAGTCGCCCTCTTCGCCGACAACAGCCCCCGCTGGCTGATAGCCGACCAAGGTATCATGATGGCCGGGGCCGCCAACGTTGTTCGAGGCGCCACCGCCGACCCTGAAGAACTCCTGTACATCATCCAAGACAGCGGCAGCACCGCCTTGGTAGTCGAAAACCTGGCATTACTGAAAAAACTGCAACACCGCCTCCCCGATTTGCCCATTCAACTCATCGTCCTCCTCTCCGACGAAGAACCGGAAACCAGTCCAACCCTCAACACAGTCAAATTTTCCCAAGTGATGACCACAGGGGCCAACCGTCCCCTAAAACCTTCCAACCACAAGCCTCAAACCCTCGCCACCCTCCTCTACACCAGCGGCACCACCGGCAAACCCAAAGGTGTCATGCTGACTCACGGCAACCTGCTGCACCAACTCACCACTTTGGGCACAATTCTCCAGCCCGAAGCCGGCGACGGCGTCCTCAGCATTCTGCCCAGTTGGCACGCCTACGAACGCAGCGTCGAATACTTCCTGCTTTCCCAAGGATGCACGCAAATTTACACCAATATTCGCTATTTCAAACAAGACTTTAAAACTTACAAACCCCAGTACATGGTCAGCGTTCCGCGCATCTGGGAATCGATTTACGAGGCAGTACAAAAGCAATTTCGGGAACAGCCACCTAACAAACAAAAATTGGTTAATTTCCTGTTATCTGCCAGCCAGCAATACATAGAGAACCGCCGCATTTCCCAAGGATTAACTCTCAGTTTGAAACCGGCTTCTGCTTCCGAAAAACTAATCGCCCGCACCAAAAGCATTCTGTTGTCGCCCGTACACGCCCTCGCCGAAAAACTGGTTTACCAAAAAGTCCGGGAAGCTACCGGAGGACGTTTTAAGTGGGCAATTAGCGGCGGCGGTTCTTTGGCGGCGCATATAGACAATTTCTTTGAAATAGCCAATATCGGCTTGTTGGTGGGATATGGTTTAACCGAAACATCGCCGGTTTTAACCGTCCGCCGCCCTTGGCACAATCTTAAAGGTTCCGCAGGACAGCCAATCGCCCACACGGAAATTAAAATAGTAGACCCAGAAACCAGACAGCAACTGCCCACAGGCCAGGGCGGTTTGGTATTGGGCCGCGGGCCGCAAATCATGGCAGGTTATTATCTCAATCCCCAAGCTACCGCCAAAGCCATAGACTCCGAAGGCTGGTTCGACACTGGCGATTTGGGTTGGCTGACACCGGGAAACGACTTAATCTTGACCGGGCGGGCTAAAGATACGATCGTCCTCAGCAACGGCGAAAACATCGAACCCCAGCCCATAGAAGACGCCTGCCTCCGCAGCCCCTACATCGACCAAATTATGCTAGTAGGTCAAGACCAGAAATCCCTCGGCGCCTTAATTGTCCCCAATCAAGAAGCCGTGCAGAAATGGGCAGAAACTCAGAATCCCCCAATACACGAAATTGACTGGAATAGCAAGACAATTCAAGATTTATTCCGCAAAGAATTGAACCGAGAGGTGCAAAATCGCCCCGGATACCGCGCGGACGATCGGATTGGCCCGTTCCGGTTGATTCGGGAGCAATTTTCGATGGAAAATGGAATGTTGACCCAGACCCTGAAAATTAAGCGCCCGGTTGTGACGGAACACTACCGCGATATGATTGACGGAATGTTTTGAAATATTCGCAGGACTTGGGGAATGGAGAAGAAAAAATTATCCCAACACCCGAGTCCCGAGTCCGAGTCCTCAGTCCTCAGCCATTAGGAAATATTTACCAACTAATGACTGATGACTAATGACTAATGTCTAATTTCTAATTCCCAACTGACAATCAACAACTTTATGGAACCACAATTACTCTTGAAGCGATCGATTAACGTTAAAGTCGTCGTTACTCCCCGCTGGAAAGAAGAAGCTCAACAGCAACTCCAAGCCCAAATCAACCAAATAGACTCTCAGCTACAACAGTTAGAAATGCAAGGGCAGCGGATGGTTTCAGAAATCCAAAAGCAAAACCTGCACCCCCCAGGCCCGCAAGTAATGCAGCAAATAGAAAACATTCAAGTGCAGGTGAATCAAAGAAAAAGCGAACTGCTAGAACAGAAAAACCAAAACCTGCAACAGCTTCAGCAAGTGCAGGTGCTAGACCTCGAACAAGAAGTGAGTCAAGGTCAAATTGACGGCACGTTCACTGTCGGGCTGGGAGAAAACTTGATTCAAAAAATGCAAGTAGAAGTTCTCCTCCGCGACGGCATAGTCGAAGAAATTCGAGGTGATATTTAGAAATTGGTAAGTGGTAATTGGCGATCGGTAATTGGCAATTGATTTTCAGTCAACAGTCACACATCAAGAATGCGAGAGACTGGCATAATAATAAGTATTGCCGGTGGCCGATCGCCAATTATCAATTGCCAAATACCGATTACCTATTACCAACTCAAAAGGACTTTTTACAGATGATTCGCGAAGTTTTCATGCCAGCCCTGAGCTCTACCATGACAGAGGGCAAAATTGTTTCCTGGGTCAAATCCGCCGGAGACAAAGTAGAAAAAGGTGAAACGGTGGTGGTTGTTGAATCCGACAAAGCCGACATGGACGTGGAGTCTTTCTACGAAGGTTATTTAGCAATAATTATCGTACCAGCGGGCGAAGTTGCTCCGGTGGGAGCGGCAATCGCCCTGGTAGCAGAAACAGAAGCTGAAATCGCCACCGCTCAGCAGCAAGGAACCCCCGCCCCAACCGCAGCAGCAGCCCCCGCTCCCAGCCCCGCTCCTGTCAGCGCAGCTACATCGTCAGCAGGTTTGCAGCAAAATGTCAGCCGCCAAAACGGCCGCAGCGTCGTTTCTCCCCGCGCTCGCAAGTTAGCTAAAGAATTTAAAGTAGATTTGAATTCTATCAAAGGCAGCGGGCCCAACGGCCGCATTGTCGCAGAGGATGTGGAAGCAGCAGCCGGGAAAGCCCAACCCGCTCCGGTTCAGCAACCGGTAACAGTCCCCGCAGCACCCGCACCCGCAGCACCCACAGCACCCGCACCCGCCCCCGCAGCAGCCAAACCCGCACCCGCACCAGTCCCGGCGGTAGCACTTTCCGGCCAAAGAGTACCGATGAATGCGCTGCAAAATGCGGTGGTGCGCAATATGGAAGCAAGTTTGAGCGTGCCGTCTTTCCGCGTGGGTTACACAATTACTACTGATAATCTGGACAAACTCTACAAACAAATTAAGTCGAAGGGCGTCACGATGACGGCTATGCTGGCGAAAGCAGTAGCAGTAACTTTACAAAAACATCCTCTGCTGAATGCTTGTTATGTGGAGTCGGGAATTCAATACCGCGCTGATATTAATGTGGCGGTAGCGGTGGCGATGGACGGCGGCGGTTTGATTACGCCGGTGCTGCAAAATGCCGATCGCCTCGATATTTATTCGCTCTCGCGCACTTGGAAGGATTTAGTCGATCGCGCCCGCACCAAGCAGTTGAAGCCTGATGAATACAGCACGGGTACTTTCACTCTTTCCAATTTGGGAATGTTTGGAGTAGACAAGTTTGACGCGATTTTGCCGCCGAATCAAGGCTCGATTTTGGCGATCGGCTCTTCGCGGCCGCAAGTAGTGGCAAACGAGGAAGGCTTGATGGGAGTGAAGCGCCAAATGCAGGTGAATATTACTTGCGATCACCGAGTGATTTACGGTGCTGATGCGGCATCTTTCTTGCAAGATTTAGCGAAATTGATCGAGACAAATCCTCAATCTTTGACGCTTTAGCGATCGTCCTAAATCTCCCTTTTACCTTCCTTGGGTAAAAGGGAGATTTAGACTATTTTTTCACCAAATATCTCATTATCGAATATAGACACAGTTTGGTAAAGCAGATAAAATAGAGAAATGATAGACTGATTTTATGGCAGGATTGTCTGGGGCCGGTGGCAATTGGCAAGTTATTGATGAAATAGCCGATCGGGATGTCGTCCAACAACAAGATAATTTATCATGTGGCCCTGCTTGCGGTGAAATGCTTCTTGGCGATCGCGGAATTAATGGTGCGAACCAATCTTTAATTGTGGCTGCAACTGGAGTACCTGTAAGTGCTGAAGATTTAGCAATCGCACTCAATATTCTGGATGCAACCAGTTCTAGATTTTGGTTAGGCGGTACTATTTCTCTTCCTGGGGCAACAAATTTGGAAATAGTTGAGGTATTAATTAGCACTGGTTCTTGGGCCGCTATTTTGTGGGAAACTTTAGCTGACTTAGGGCATATAGTCATTGTTGATGGACTCGACGATACAGGAAAAATTCTAATTCGTGACCCTTGGAATGCTACAAAATATAAAATGGAATTAGAAGAGTTTTTTAATTACTGGAACCTTCAAGCAGTTTACTCATTAATACGATGAAAGTGCAAGTTTTGTCTATTCAACCTGCGAAGCAACCTAATACTCACCAGGTTTTGGTGTCAGTTGGTACGGATACACACAAATTTATTTTTACAACAGAAGTCAATCAAGTGGGAGAACATTTACTTCAGACTACTCGCGGCGATCGTACTTTTTCAGAAGTTTTCCGATTTAATCAGCGGGTAGCGATGAATGTGACAACTCAGGTTGTTAAATACTACAATCGAGAAACTGTCGAACTTCCCGCAGATGTTGGCGTTTTTGTCACTCCAGAAACAGCTTTATCGAAGCAAAAGCAATTTGAAAATAGCGGTTTAGCAGACACTGACTCGCAACAATCCAAAGCAGTCGATCGAGAAATCCGTCAAAAAGCAATCGCGATTGTTGAGAAGTTACCGGAATCTGTGCTTGATGAAGCCGTTAAGTTTCTCGAATCTTTGTATGTTAAGGGCGATCGCGTCGAGTAGCGATCGTACTTTTTGTTGTGAGAAATTCAGCCGCGTTTCGCACAGTGTAAATATACAGTCAACCACCAGCTAATTACTCGATCGCACAGTCAAAACTTGCGGCGGCGTCGCATCCGGCGGATACAAGAAATCCACCTGAACTAAACGGCGTTCCCCCGGCTTCATATTCACATTCACCAAAGGTTCCCCCTGCTGTCCCCTGCGCTGCACGATGTGAATGTAGCGCGTCAAAGTCTTGCCCGTATCATCATTAAACATCACCCGCACCGTACCTCGGAAAAATATCCGATTTTCGGGAGGATCGTAAAACATCAATCCCCCCGATTCTATATTTGCTTTGATCGGTGTTTGCATTTTAATGCTAACAGATTGAGACTCGCGAGATTTGTTGTAAAGCGGAAAAGTTAAGTTGTATTGAATCCCGTAATTACCATTAGCTAAGTAAGCAGTATCGGGATAGCGAGCTAACATTTTAGCGCTTTGAACTTGACCAGTGCCAAAAGTACCCGTATCCGTTGTGCTCAGAGCGTAAGAAAATGACTCGCCGCGCTTGGGAACAGTTAAATAATCGGTTCTCGAATTGTCCGTAATTTTAGCTTCCCACTGAGAACCTTCAGCTACTCCCGCCACGCGGCCGTAAATTTTTTGCACCGGATTTTCGCCTCTGGGAGTTGGTGCTAAATCTCTCGGCCCCGCTAAACCTTTGGTATTTAAAATATTTTCCCACTGTTCTAAAGTCGGATCTTGCTCGACTCCTCCTTGACTTTTAGGAGCAAACATTGCTAATGATGCTACATAAACCGAATTGCTGCTCGACATTCGCATTAAAGTCGATCGACCGTTGGAAGAAGGCGTGACATTCCCCACAGGTATCGGCAAATTCATCAGCATTCGGCTCTGATTCGCCGGAATCTCGATCGCAGCCGGCAAAATTGCTTGCCTGTATCCCCGCAGCACATCGCTCGTGATGCGGCTTCCAGGCCCCGCAAACACAGTGCCAAATCGATTTTCTAAATACGACGGCAAATCAACAAACAAGGCATCCGGCCGAGTTAAATAGGTCGCTCCTTGCAATACTTTTAAAGTAACAGGTTCCGAGTTGGGATTGTGGACAATTATTCCTTGAAATAAGGTGCGAGTTTCTTGGCGATTTTTAGCTTTGGCGATGTGGTGAGCAAAGATGTCAAATCGGCCTTTGAAGGGAAAGTTTAAGTGTGCAGAAGGTACTTGTTTTCCTTCCGGGGGAAATGTGGAGAGCAAAATGCCTTCGGTTTGCACGACTTCGGGGCTGTTGCTGTTGAAAACCGGGATATTGTCGAGTTGTCCGGGCAAAACGCGCACTTGTTGGGGCACCGTCACAGTGTTCAGCGGGCCGGTTGTCGGAGGTGCTGGCAAATCGAGTTCGTTTTCCGGTATCGAAAATTCTTGCTGGATGATAACTTGTTGGGTCGGAGGTGTCGGGATTGCTTGAGCTAAGGGTAGAATTGGCAAAAACATTGCTGTGAGCGCGTTTAACTGAACTTGCAGAAGATTGCTTGGACATAGCAACCGACACAAAACATTACCACAAGTTGGTTGATATTTTCTGGGGATTTTGAGATTTTAGGTCAATTTTTGCGGAAATTCGGGCGATCGCAAATTTTTTGTTCTCTACCTTGACAAAATGTAGATTTGGTAAGCGTAGAGCAAAAATAAGAGCCAGAAGAGCGATAGCTGCGCTGGCTCTCATGAGTTGATACTAGAAGTTAAGCTGAATTCACTACAAATGCGGCGAGCTTGTCTTCCGATGGATGGCCCGCACCCGTGAAAAAATTCACGCAGTGGCTTTTTTTGCCTGCTTGCGGCGGGCTGCTACTAAACTTCCCAACCCCATCACCATACCTGCCATAGTGGTTGGTTCGGGTACTGGCTCAGCATCAGCGGAAACTCCCGCCATAACTTTGTCACTGGTACCAACATTAGACCCACTTACCTGCTGGAAGCGAACCCCTGCCTTAAGCGTACCATTCTGAAATCCCGTCAAGAAAGCACTTTCTGCCTGAGCCGCACTCAGACTGCTGCCCGTTAGCAAAAAGCTAACCAAAGTAGACTCATTTTTATATAAGCCTCCATTAGCGTTGCCACCAAGAAAGTTATTGCGCGGAGTGCTAATGCCATAGTCGAAATCGCCTGTTCCCAAACCTTTAATTTCAACGTTTTTCCAAAAAGTTGTAAAATTGCTGCCTGCAGTCGATTTAACTGATGCAGTAACGCCGCTCAATACGTCAAATGCAACGCCAACGAGAGAAGAGTCTGTTGCACCACCGGCTGTAGCCTTAGTGCCAGTGGTATTGGTGATGCCCAAATTCAGGAGCAAATCGGCTCCACTTTGGACAACGTTGAAGTCCAATGTTGCAGTAGCGCCGGTGCCAATGCCGTTGGTAGTACCGTACTGAGGAGCCACCGATAAACTGAATGCTTGGGCTTGCGTTGCAGTTAGTAATGAAGAAGCAATTGCTAAACCAGCGGTAGCTATACAGGCAGTTAGTGGTTGGGCGAAGTTGGTTTTCATAAGAGTAATACCTTGTTTATATCGTTGGGGGGATTGACTTTAGTCATTTCTTTTGGTAACTACTTACAGCATCTATCATTTAAAAGTGTTTGTCTATACATTTTTGATACCTTTACCAAAACAATATGGTGCGAGGTTTATTCTTAAACTTTTCGTAAACTCGGTTTTGTCGCAAGCGCTAGGATAACTGGTGCTGACGGATTCCACGGTTAACTATCGGTTATTGCAACTTTTGGGATCATCGGCTGTCACAACTGCTAACTACGTAATATCACTAATTTAGAGTAATAATTTATACAAAAAATGAGGATATGTTTGCCGATCGCCAAATGTACGCGAAAGTAAAATATAGTTGCACCGTAAGTAAATATAGAATTAGTAACTATTCCCGGACGCAGAAACCGGGTTAGGCGGATCAAAATACGGCGTGGAGGGCCTGGGTACCGCTGAAAAAACCTGGTCGAGTCCAGTCTCAGTGCGTAAGTCCACTACACTTAACCTTATGCAGACACCGCCCAAAAACGGGTACAAGCCCCCGACTAATGTCGTCGAAAGCCAAAAATTTTAGACTCTTGTCCAATCTCCCAGATACATCTGTGGAGTAAATCTAAAATCTAAAATCTAAAATCTAAAATCTAAAATCGACACAATCCCCGCGTCTCCTACCATTTGAGATTGCATCGGCTCGCCTGCGAGTGACACAATAACCTTACAAACAGACAAATTTTTAATGAAAATTATTTTAACCAACGACGACGGCATAGACGCTCCGGGAATTCAGGCACTTTTGCAGGCTGTAGAAGGCAAAACAATTGTGGTGGCTCCTCAAGGGCAATTGTCGGGCTGCGGGCATCAAGTGACGACCCACAGTCCGATTCATGTCGATCGGCGATCGTCCGTGGAATATGCTGTAGGGGGAACGCCGGCAGATTGCGTGCGCATCGCTCTTCATCACGTTTGTGCGAAGCCGGATTTGGTGCTTTCGGGTATTAACGCGGGTGGCAATTTGGGGGTTGACGTGTACATTTCGGGTACGGTTGCCGCTGTGCGGGAAGCAGCCATGCACGGTATTCCGGGAATCGCAATTTCCCACCGGATTAAAAGGCCGCTCGACATAGACTGGGATGTCGCGACTCGCTGGACATCGCGGGTGCTGGCGGATTTGCTGAACCGGGAACCAAAGTCTGGGTGTTTTTGGAATGTGAATTTGCCACATTTAGCGCCGGGAAGTGCGGAACCGGAAATTGTGTTTTGCCAACCTTCGACCCAGCCGCTGCCCGTGGTGTACCGCGTGGAGGGAGAATACTTTTATTATGCGGGAGAGTATGGCTCGCGCGATCGGGCGGCGGGGACTGATGTTGACGTGTGTTTTGAGGGTAATATTGCGGTGACACAGATATCGCTGTGATAGATTTGGGCGATCGAACTATATTTTTTTTCAACCAAGTCTAAATAGACGGTCTTAAATTCGATCGGGGACGGAATGTTTCATTTCAGAAACAGCTTTATCCAAGCAAAAGCCATTTGAAAGTAGCAGTTTAGCAAACACATTTAGAGCCAAAACATAAGGATGGTATCCAGTTACGAAAACGCTATGGTCGGCTGATTGACAATTTATTTCTATTTTTGGAAGATGCGACAATTCCGCCCACGAATAATTAAGCGTGAACAGGCGATTCGGATGAGCGTGATATTTCGTCGTGTTACCAATGGCTTCCGTTCGGAATGGGGTCGAGATTTGTTTGCTGCCGTTCGTTCAGTTGTCAATACTGGGAAGCGACAGGGTTTAACTGCTTATCAATCCATTCAACAAGCTCTCTCTATTGATGGCTCCCTTTTTTCCCCGAGTTGAGCAATTACCAATTACCAATTACCAATTACCAACTTGCGTTATTTCTGTTTTATAACTACCAACGTAATGTCGTCAAAAACTTTATGTTTGTCAATATGCTGCCGCAGATTATCGATTACTGCTTGTCGAATTTCTTCAGCCGTTTTGTGGCGATTTTCTTTGGCAACTTGGCACAATCTTTCTATGCCGTAATAAACTTTATTTATATTTACAGCTTCGGTAATTCCATCTGTGTAAAGCACTACTACATCCCCTGGATTAAGATGCACTTGAACTTGGGAAACAAAATCAGCAATATCTTCCTCTAATCCCACAGGAAAGCCGAGTTCCATTGTATCGATCCGTTCGATGTTACCATCAGTACGGACTACAATTATTTCTTCATGTTGACCGCTGAGGGTAAAGTTACTATCTTGATAATCTAACAAAACCAAGGTCATGTTTTTAGACGAGTCGATGCGCTCGATATTGGCATAAAGGGTGCGGTTTAACACATCAAGAAACTTCACCGGATCGGTTTCGTTCATTTGTTGGAGAGTGCGGACGGCGGTTTGCGCCATAATCATTAATACGCCACTTTCTAAACCATGTCCCGTAACATCGCCGATGCTAATTTTTACCTTATCATTTTGGGCTAGCACGTCGTAGTAGTCGCCACCAACTTCATCGGCAGGTTCCATATATCCAGCTATTTCTAATCCTTTAATTTTATCAAGTTCTGATTGTTTGGGCAAGATCATTTGTTGCAGTCGTTTCGTGACTTCTAACTCAGCACTGAGGCGGATGTTTTCCGCTTTAAGTTTGTTGTTGAGGCCGCTAATTTCCTGGTTTGCTTGGGCGAGTTGGGCGGTGCGTTGTTGCACCTTTTCTTCTAAAGTTTGATATAGACGGGCATTTTCGATGGAGATCGCAGCTTGGGCGGAAATGATGTTGAGGACTTCTAAGCGATCGCGCGTAAAAGCCCCCGCTGTTAAATTATTTTCTAGGTATAAGATGCCTACCAACTTACCTTGATTAATCAGGGGGCTACACAAGATAGATTTAGGTCGCTGCTGAATAATATACGGGTCAGAGGCAAACCTGGTTTCAGTGGTTGCATTATCGATCGCAAGAGTTTCTTGCGTGCGTTCTACATAATTAACCAGCGAGATAGGTATCACTTGATTTTCAGTCCCTGACTTGGATATTAATTCACATCGTTCACCCGTACATTGAGCTTCAATTTTCCACTTACCTGCTGGGTCAGGTATGATGAAATAAAATTTTTCTGCTCCGGCGTTTTCCAGCAAGACTTGCATCAAATTGGAGAGTAACTTATCTAAATTAACTTCCCCTGAGAGCGCTTGGGAAGCTTTGATAATTGTTGATAAATCCAGCTCGTTTGCAGCACCTGAACTGGTAGAAGTGACAGTGGTTCTGGTCTGAACAATCGTTTCGCCTCTTCCACTCGTCAGGCTGTTTTTCCTACCGACGACTGGTGCGAGTAATTCAGAATAGCGCTCTTCTAAATCTTTAACTTTTGCCTTGGCTCCCCAGCGAATATAAGCATAGTAAGCGTCTATCATGTAGGTACGCGCTACTTTCTGACGACCTAATGCTAAATAAAATTCTGCTGCTAGTTCATTGGCGAGGGCTTCGTGCTGGACGTATCCATTTTCCTTGGCTCCATCTATCGCCAGGTCGTAATATTCCATTGCTGAGAAAGATTGCCCCAATACGCGGGCTTTTTCTGCTTCTACTAAGTCATACTCATGCTGGTAATTCATTGGGCAATGTTGCGCCCAATATTTCATCTTTTCCTGATTTTCTTCTACTTGTTTCAGGTATTGTTGCTGCTTTTCCTCAGTTTCCTGAAAATACTGAGCTAAAAGAGCCAGAGAATAGTAATAAACGTGGTTATTAAAGCTAATGTTAGCTTGAACAAGCATTGAATTATTTAACGCTGTTTTAGCATAAATTATAGCATTTTTATAATCTTTAAATAAATAGCAAAGTATGGTTTTTGCAAAAAGCACTCTAAATAAAGACATTAAATTATTAATTTTTGTAAAATAAGCAATAGCTTCTCCCTCATTCAAAAATTCACCAGTTAAAATCAGGCTATTATCTGTTATTCCTCGTAAATTTGCGACTAATTGACCAATTATTCTGAGCAGATAAAACTGATATTCTTGGGAAAATTTATCGGCAAAATCAATATAGTGTTTTTGTTGTTCTTGCACGTAGTCTAGATGCTCGCCATTAAAAAACAGATGAGCGCAGTAGTAATCAGCAGCATGACAAGCATATTCTATATCTCCAACTTCTAAGCCGCTATTAATTGCTTGACGAAGGGGTTCTATAGTTTCCCTAGTATGCTTTTTGAAGTGCGTAATACAGATGGAAACATTAACCAATATTTTAGAACGAAACTCTTTGGCATCTAACTGCTCTAATACTTGTAAAGAAAGTTTACCAAGTTGATAGGCAAAATCTATATCTGGTATGAGCCAAGACACCAGTGCTCCGTAAATAGAATAGGCAAAAGTACACTGTGGCGAATTCCCATACTGACGAGAAAGTTCGATCATAGTATATAGAATTGGTAGCGATAGCGGGCTTTCTGCGAAGCAAGCTGGTGGGAAAATCAGAACTAAAAGCTCCATAGCCGCCAGCTTGTAGGGATCGGTCATTTTTGGCAGCGTAGCTAACTCCTCAATATTAAGTTCTTGCGGGGGTAATTGAGATATTGTCACTCCCAGTATTTCTAGGACTTTTAGCCCAGTATCTAAAGCAGATTTAATCTGGTTTTTAGCGAGTTCAAGCCTAATTTTCAGCACATATAAGTTGACTTGTTCGAGGATTGTTTTGGCTTTTTTGAGAGTGCGATCGCACAAAATTACTGCTCGTTCTAAATTGGCATTGAGATATTCGGCTTCCGCCACTTCCAGATAAAAATCAAATGTCAGATCGTATCGACTTTCCCAGCTATCTTGACTCAGGAGTTCTATACCTACATTCAAATAATTAACAGCGGCTTCATATGCAGTAGCTGCCTTCGCTTTCTGTCCGGCGATCAGGTTTAATTGGGCTAACTCATCTTTTTCTGACTGATTAGTTAGCAAATCTGTGCCACAATTCAGTTGGTTAACCAGAGCAAAAACATTATCTTTTCGCTCTTGATCGGTTGTATTATTCAGCAGCAGTTGACCAATTTTCAGGTGAGTGGCTTTTTTTTCAGCTTCGGGAATCAAAGAATAGGCTGCTTGCTGCACTCGATCGTGCAAAAATTTGTAGTCAACTTTGATATCCCGTACAGATGCCAACTCTTCCTGGGCAAAGACTAGAGGAATTTTGTAATTTTCAGACAGCGGCAGAATCAAACCTGCTTGCAGTGCTTCCCACAAATGAGCAGCCGTCGCTATGTTTGATTCTTCATTGACAATTGATAAAACTTCTAAGTTAAATTGGTTGCCGATACAAGCCGCTAATTTTAATGATGTCTGGGTTGTTTCTGGGAGTTTGCGAATATTTCTGGCAACCAGTTCAACGATATTGAAATCAGCAATGCCAATCGCCTGTATTTGTTGAATATCCCACTCCCAGCGGTCTGTGTCTACCTGATAAACCAGCAGATTTTCCGAGTACAGGGTTTTGAGTAGCTGCGTTAAGAAAAAGGGATTCCCTTGGGTTTTATTAAAAAGTAACTCGGAAAAAACTTTTATTTCGTCTGAATTTACGCTGGCATCCAGAGTGTCGGCGATTAATTGGTTGACGCTATCCAAAGCCAGCGCCTGAATGGTGATATTATTCACCACCGTTTCATTTTCTTGAATTTTTTCTATTGTCTGAATTAAAGGATGAACGGGACTGACTTCGTTATCTCGATAAGCTCCAATCGTTAATAAATATTTGCTATCTGGGTCAGTGACTAAGAGTTGGATTAACTTTAGAGATGCGGAATCTGCCCACTGTAAATCGTCTAGGAAGATGACTAGCGGGTGTTCGGGTTGACAAAAAACGCGAATAAATTGTTGAAATACCCGATTAAATCTGTTTTGGGATTCCGATGAACCCAGTTGAGGGACTTCAAGCTGTTTACCGATAATTAGTTCGACTTCGGGGATAACATCAATAATAACTTGACCGTTATTATCTAGCGCTTTTAATAAGTTTTCTTTCCAAACAGCAATCAGTTCGGAACTTTCAGTTAATAGCTGACGAACTAATTCTTGAAATGCTTGGATTAACGCCGCATAGGGAATATTGCGTTTAAACTGGTCAAACTTACCCGCAATAAAATATCCCCTAGCTGCTACAATTGGTTTATGAACTTCATTGACGATTGAAGTTTTACCAATCCCGGAATAACCGGAAACTAACATCATTTCGGTAGCACCGAGGCTGACTCGTCCAAAGGCATCTAGAAGAATTTGGACTTCGGTTTCTCTACCATAAAGCTTCTGGGGAATGAGTAAGTGGTTGCCGCGATCGCGTTGACCGATCGGAAAATTTTCAATCTTTCCAGTTGTCTGCAATTGCTGCAAACAAGTTTCCAGGTCAAATTTTAATCCCGCGGCACTTTGATATCGGTCTTCCGCATTTTTTGCTAACAGTTTCATCACAATATCTGAAACCGCTTGAGGAATTTCTGCTACCTCTTTAGGTGGGACTGGTTGTTTGGCAATATGACAGTAAACCAACTCCATCGGATCGGTGGTATTAAATGGCAACTGGTTGGTCAGCATTTCATAGAAAGTCACTCCTAAAGAATAGAAGTCGGTGCGGTAGTCAATTGCTCGATTCATCCTTCCCGTTTGTTCGGGTGACATATAAGCGAGAGTCCCTTCTAGCAAGTTGGGATTGCTAATGCTTTGGTTTTTCAATTCCAAGCGCGATGAAATACTAAAGTCAGTCAGTTTTACTTTTCCGGTCGCTGGATTGATAATGATATTTGAGGGCTTAATGTCTTTGTGAATGATCGGTACTTGATGGAGATAAATCAAAGTTTCGGATAGAGCGATCGCTACCCTCAGCAACTCGGTTATTGACAGGTTATTGGCTGCCCTAAAATGATAAAGGGATAGACCCCCAAAATCTTCTAATATTAGCGCTAAACTATTCTGATAATTTTCTAAGTTGTAAGTTTTGACAATTCCTTCACACTCTAAATTTTTAGTAATTATAAATTCTTGCCTTAAATTGGTGATTTGTTCAATGCTAGGATAATCATCTTTAATAATTTTAATTATAACTGGTTGTCTGTAACCATCTTTTTTAGCTCTATATACAACAGTCCTTACTCCTTCGTAAATTTTTTCTATAATTTCGTATCCTGAAAGAACGATCATTGTTTTCACCTTACCCTTTTCATTAACTATTCTAAATCACAGGCAGATTCATGGATAATCTGCCTGTTAGTAAATTTTTACTCGCTTTCAAAGCGCGGGTACAACTCTTTAGCAAACAACTCCTGAATCTCTTTATCGAGTTCTGGAGGAGATTGCAAGTTCTTTGCTAAGTCCTCGTAATCTTCCTTCAGAGAGATTTTGTATTCAGCAGAACGAGATCCTATTTGTTGTAACCAAGCTGTATGCAATGTGAATGTAAAGTCAAGGGATGGATGGCTAAGCTTGCATATTGCTCCCTGGGATAACTTGTCAGCCTCGAAAATCCAGATTTCGTTTCTTTGGGGAGTGAAAACGGTACAGACTATATAACCGTCGGTTGAGCTACCTTGATTACCGCGACGCGGCATAAACTGCGGTGAACTCACGATGTAGCCAGGATCGAACTCATAGCGATCGGCAATTTCCATCGACTGCGTTTCCAGCCGCAGCAAGCAAGCTGGTATGCCCTTTTCAGCAAGAGCCAAAACTTCTGACTGTGGTACTTTCTGGTACTTATAATGCCGGTATAATTGGCACAAGTAATCGGTCGTTAAATCCTTCCACAGTCCGAAAGAAATCCAGTAGATATTATCTAGTTTTCTGGGAGTTTTACCTGACGGTAATCGGTCAAGGTAGGCGTATAATCCAAGCCCCCACGTACACTCGATATCCCAGATAACTTTTGCCTCGACTTGGTTTTTTCCGTCAATTACATAGCGTCCCAAACGGCTGATGTCCATCTCATTCAGTTCCATTCCAGGCAGGTATTTGGGCACGGGATTGTGGGGTGGATAAGCGGAAATATCGTATTGACGCAGCCATTCAGCAACGTCCCAAGCACAAATATGGGCTACGTGGAGCGTAATTTTATCGTCAGGATTTTCATAGTCCACTAAAAAGTGAGCCGCTTCGAGGGGAATTACCACTTTTCGCGCGACAACTTTAACTTCAGGTTCGTTCAAAGCTGGGCGTTGTCCCTTTTGCAGCTCGCTGCGGCTAACGATATAAATAATAGAATCGGGTGACGGTGGACTTTCTAATAAGTCCCTTAAAATTCTTTCTAGCTCTTTGTTGTCTGGAAAAGGATTGGTGAGCAACTGATCCAGTCCAGTGCTAAAGGCTGTGTCCATCAAAATTACATAATCTTTGGTTACTCCTATCTGATGGATAGTTTGCTTGATGCTGACTGGCGAACCATCAGGATTTACCAGCGTCCACCGCTCCAAGTGAGTCACTCCATCCCAGCGAATCAGATAGACAAAATCTTCTAAACCCTTAAATTTTTCCCAAAAGTGACGAACTCCTGGAAAGCGTTCGTCTATCTTCTCAATGAAAGGTATAGTATCAAGAAAATTCTCTAACGATCTACCGTAATTAACTGCGAACATCTCGCCCGTGTAGGTATCAAAAGTAGGATGGGCGGTACTAAAAATGGGTGGAAAAAGATAGGGCAGAGGAGCTTCAGGACGCCACTCTTTATTTGACCCAACTGGCGTCACCAAATGGAGGGTATCGGTATCAATTTCATAAGGACGACCCGCGTCATAAGTTACTAACAAACGCTCCTGTTCGTCTTTTGAGAATTTCACGGGCAGAAAAGCTGTATTTAACTCGTTGCGTGCGCCAAGAAGTAAGGAGAACCTTAAGATACCACGATTGGAAAATCCCAACTTAGTACCCTTAGTTGCCTCGTCAAAATGGTAATCTAGAGGCTTGGCAATCCGCGTTTTCAAAATTACTTTACCCTTTTGATTAAAATCAAGTCGGTAAATCATGCCGTCGCCATTTAAAAATGAGTCTCCGTTGGCAAAAGGAAGACCTCTTGATTCAACGGTTCCTACTGGCGCAACAATGAAGATATAACCCTGTACCTCTTCTGGTAGTTTCCCCTCAATCTCCAATTGGATGTTATCTAGTTCATCCCGACTGGCGGTCATAATCGACTGTGGAACTGGGGGACAGCCTACTTTGGCATTGCTTTGAGTGGGTTCGCTCATGTGGCTCTCCTAAGTTAAAATGTAATAATGGTAACAGTATAGATAAGTATTTGATTTATGAATGGGAAATGAGGACTGTAATTTAGATACTATCTTTGATAAAGATTTGATATCTATTCTCCCATCCCCTGCCTCAAAGCGCAATTGGAATCTACATTAACTTATTATCGGCTCTCTCGTACTTATGGTGATAACACAAGCTAATAATTTAGCAGGATCGAGGGTTTCAACGTTCAGTCTCAGATACTTAGTATTATCTGCTACTTATAACACCAAGCATCGGGGAGAGCCGAGGAAAAAATTATGTGATTAGATGTTTGCATCGACACTGATGTCATGAATGCTGCACTGGGGCAAGCGTAACAAGTCGCTTTAGCTGTCATATCAAGGTGCGACTGGGCTAAAATGTGGCGCGCCACATTTCTGGGGCAACTGTTCAATTAATGCCATGATATAAATGTGTGGCAATGCTCATACTGACGATCGCCACCAACCAACAACCAATTTGGGCTAGAGCTACCAGAAAGTTGCCAGCCTCTGCGCTCTCAAATCGGTTCTATAAAACCGACACATTTTTAATGACGATAATTTTAACCAACGACGACGGCATCGATGCTCCGGGCATTCAAGCACTTTTGCAAGCAGTAAAGGACAAGACGATTGTGGTGGCTCCCCAAGGCCAATTGTCGGGCTGCGGGCATCAAGTGACGACCCACAGTCCGATTCATGTCGATCGGCGATCGTCCTTTGAGTATGCTGTAGGGGGAACACCGGCCGATTGCGTGCGCATCGCTATTCATCACGTTTGTGCGAAGCCGGATTTGGTGCTTTCGGGTATTAACGCGGGCGGCAATTTGGGGGTTGACGTGTATATTTCGGGTACGGTGGCGGCTGTGCGCGAAGCAGCCATGCACGGTATTTCGGGAATCGCAATTTCCCACCGGATTAAAAGGCCGCTCGAAATTGATTGGGATGTCGCTACTCGCTGGACATCGCGGGTGTTGGCGGATTTGCTCAACCGCGAACCAAAGTCTGGGTGTTTCTGGAATGTGAATTTGCCGCATTTAGCGCCGGGAAGTGCGGAACCGGAAATTGTGTTTTGCCAGCCTTCGACGCAGCCGCTGCCGGTGGTTTACCGGATGGAGGGAGAATACTTTTATTATGCGGGAGAGTATGGATCGCGCGATCGGGCGGCGGGGACTGATGTTGACGTGTGTTTTGAGGGTAATATTGCGGTGACACAGATATCGCTTTGATCGATTTTGGCGATCGGATCAAACTATATTTTTTGCATTGTTTGCCCAAAAAAGCGTGAAGGGATCGGCTCATCAAAACTTAGGATAGGAAGCAATTTCTTAAGAATCTCAGCGGCTTCAGCCCGCTTGAGTTTCAACTTACAGGTTTGAATTTAGAGCGAAATCTCGATCGTAAATTCTGCTCCTTCTCCCGGTGCAGAAATACAGCTTAACTTACCCCCGTGCTTTTCCACCACAATCGAATAACTAATTGACAATCCCAAACCCGTACCACTTCCCACCGGCTTCGTCGTAAAAAATGGATCGAATATCTTATTGATTACCGACTGTTCCATGCCCAGACCGTTATCAGCAATGCTCACTACCAAATTCTGAGAATCATTAACTAAAGTCCGAATAATAATGGTGGGTTCTTTGTTCCAGTCAGCACAATCTTTCTGTGCATCTCGCAAAGCATCTATGCTATTAGTGATAATATTCATAAATACCTGATTAATTGCCGATGCGTAGCACTGGACTAAAGGCAATTCACCATATTGTTTAATCACTTGAATCTCTAGAGCTTCACCATTAGATTTCAGCCGATGCTGCAAAATCAACAAAGTGCTCTCAATTCCCGAATGAATATCTACAGGTTTGATTTCCGCTTCATCGTGGCGGGAAAAGTTTCTGAGAGAATTAACTATTTTGCGAATGCGTTCACTGCCAATTTTGATAGAGTTAAGAATTTTAGGAAGATCGTTTTCTAAAAAAACGAGATCGATTAGGGCAGCTTCTGCTTCAATTTCAGATGGTGGGTGCGGATAGTATTTCTGATAAAGGTATAAGAAATTTATGAGATTTTGAACATAGTCTTGCAGATATTTCAAGTTACCATGAATAAAGTTGACGGGATTATTAATTTCATGGGCAATTCCTGCAACTAACTGGCCTAAACTTGACATCTTCTCTGCTTGAATTAGGTGTGATTGCGTTTCCTGAAGTTCACTCAATGCTTGCTTTAAATGTTGTGCTTGAATTTGGGATAAATAGGTCAGTTCTTTCTGAACCTCTAGTGATGCTTGAAGCTCATTTTTCTGCTTAGTTAATTCTTCTGTAAGGCTTTGAACTTCCCGAAGAGCTGTTTGGCTAGTTTGTTGCAAAAACAAAAAATCCGGAGTCAGATCGTGGATTGCAAAGTCTTTCAACTTAACCGCTAATTTCAATAGTAAGCTTGAGTCGGGAATCCACACCGAGCAGATAAAGAGGATCACGTCATCGTCTTTTAGATAGACCATTTGCCCCTTTAATCGTAGAGAGTTATGTTGGGATTCCAGAATAAATAATGATTTGATTTTTTTCTGAATCGTCAAAAAGTCAAATGCGATCGCTGGCTGATGAATTTGAAAATGTCGATCTATCTGTTCACCTAATAATGGTATTTGATGAGTCCGTTGCAATACATCCCCAACTTGGACAATCTCCAGATTTTGATTAAATCCTATATGAAATGGAAATATATCGCAAAACATCTGGGGATTCAGTGTATAGAGCGGCTTAGTCATGAATCACTTACAGTCTATTCTGATCTGTACTCAATACGAAAGGTGTCATGCTCGAATCCTTCTTCACGGGATTGAGTTTGTGTGATATCAACTTCTGTCTGGAAACGATCGCCCAAACCTTTGACTAACCCGACTACCATTGGTGCCAGACCTTCCCGTGTAGAGCGATAATGCAGCTCTATCACATCTTCGGCAACTTCTGTAGATTCAAAAGATGGTGGTCGCAACTTAGGGAATTGCACCCCAATCCGAGTATGTAAATCATCTAGATTTTCGAGGAATTCGGGTAATGTATCTCCAGCCATATCTAGTATTTCTTGATAACCCGCACTAGCAGTATATTTAACCCAGTATTCGCCAAAATCCTGCATAATTTGTGCGCCTGAAAAGCCCAGCACTTCACTAGCAGATTTAACTAGACGATGAGTCAAATCATCCGGATAAGCTTCTAAAATAAGAAATTGCTCGTCTAGGACTTGCGCTTTCTGCTTAATTTTTTCCCAAGTAGCTTCATCAAAATGCTCGCATACCATCTCTTGAATCGCACGATTAATTAAACCATACATTTCAACTTCCTCCACTTATACGGTAATTTATCGTTAAAAAATAAAAACAAATGATATAAAGTCAGTTTCTTGACTGTAGAATTTACACCGATCGAAATTTCGTGTATCATATCACAATTTTATGTGCGATAGATAGTTAGTCATCATTTTGTGTCTTTACCTACATATTTAGTAAAGTTAAATATTTCCACTTAAATATAAAATTGTTGTAGGCTGGGTAGATCCGCCAGAGTTACCTTTGAGGATTTGTTGGGTTGAGCGAGCTCTTACCTCTTTTTTGCCGCAATCACAATAAATCCCTATTAGGGATTGAAACACTGAGGCTGTAGTCTCTCAGGCTTCGACACTGTACGGGTCTTACCAACCAGATATCCCAAAATAGGATAAGGTATTAGTTACTGAATTTTTAGCACCACGTAAATCAACAAATGAGTCGATGTAACCCTGAAGCGAATTCTCCCAGCATCTTAAAAAGCAAGGCGACTAGCACTGTTGGTCGTGGAAAAAAAGCTAATCTCAATACCAACTTGAATTTTTCTACAGGGAGTGACGAATACGTTACTTTATATCTCGGCGATAGTCTCCAGCAATACGACAATTGGGAGCAACCTACTGTCATCGTTTCAGATGGAGCTTACGGTATTCTTGGGTTTGAAGGAGACACGTCTGTTGTAAATTTGCTGTTCTTTGAGTTGTATCTTCTGGCTCTAAAACAAGATAATCCGGCGGATTGTGATAGTGAGTATCTCTAGCTACAGCTACCGATAAACCAGAGACCACACACACATCAAGAATCCGAGGCTTGCTATAGATAATTTTATCAGGTAGCCAAGCCAGCATAGCAACGTGAGTCCGATCAACCTAAAGTGATTCTGACTATCCTTGAAACGTGCTGTTATCTCGGTTGCTAATGGGAACCAGGCTTTAATTTCTAATCCTGGCGTTGGTTGAACTATACCCGCAAAAATAGTATCTGGAAACCCCGGATCTTGCCTCTGCCACGTGCCAAATTCAGCAAACTCATTTTGTTGATTCAAGAATTCAACTGTGTTAAATTCGATAAAATTTCCCACTAACGGTGAAAGTTTGGAGATTACTTGAGAGAGGTTCACCCCTGCATTTACGGTGACAGGTTTAGATACATCTAAAACGTCGAAAGTATGACCCGATAAGCGATCTAGATATTGAGATGCAAGTCTGATTACATCTTGCGTGTTCATATCTCGCTCTCACCAGATGATTCAGATATTTTTTGTGAAATTTTCCTAATAATATCGCAAGGATCTACACCAATTACACGAGCAACTAACAGAAACTCAATTACATCTAACCGTCGTTCACCGTTTTCATATTTGGCTACGAAAGACTGGGGCTTTTTAAGAGATTTAGCAACAGACTCCTGAGTTAGTTGCGCTTCTTTACGAGCCGCAATCATACAGCAACGGAAGGTTTCATATTCATGGCTAAAAACAGATTTCATTATACTTTGGGTTTAGCACTGCATCTCCCCTAGATATAATAAACCTGTTTTTTAATTATCCCAAAAGAGGATATTTAAATCTGTTAAAAATCGATAGTAATGACAATTGCACAAAATTAATCGCAATTCCGAGAGTGGCAGCTATCTCTACTTGCGGCCATCGGTGCTACCATAATTTTTTTTGTCATCCTTGGGCTTAGCAACACCATCAGGTTGTTTCTTTGGCTTTTTGACTTCTTTGTTGCTTTTTCTTTCTTTGGACATGATCGTTCCTCAATTTTGACTCAGCATAACATAGATTGACACATCTGCCTAACTGCCAGTAGAGGGGGCGATCGTATACAGATATTACTCGCTGTTAGTTTTGTACAATCTGCTGTATATTATCCCCTAGGTTTTGAGCGAATAGCCTCTACCGTTAGGTCGATCGATAAATCCCTCAGAAGTACAATGTCTGAAAATTACTTTTAACCCCGATCGACTCCTAGAATAGCAGCTACACAACAGAGAATAATTCTCGCTTATTAAGCTGTTCCATATCTAATTTTAATGAAAAATGACAGTAGATAAAATATGGAGCTTCGACTAGGCCAGCCTTCGCCACACCTGGCGCGAACACAACGAACAAATTTGCAGTCTTAGTTCAAAAAAGCTGTTCGCCACAGTTGACAACAAGGAGATTAATTTTTTATAAATAATGGAAAACTTTGTCAAGAAATTAGTAATTTTTTAGATGGTAGCCATAACACATAAGCATATTGGTGTGTAGATGGATACTACGAGCATCTATAATCAATGCACGACAGAAGTAAAAAAGGTAATTATACAAAAGTTACCAATAAATATATAGAGTTGTTAATGCAAGACTTCTGATAGCTTTTGAGTGCCAACCTTAGAATAATGGTTTCAGGGCGATCGTATAAAAGCAAGCAACGCTTGCCGAGGCACAAAAGCTTTCAACGGAAAATCAAGCGTTTCAGACTACGGCATAAAAACTTTCTGGACTATTGAAAAAGAACAAAGTATACTTAAAAATATAAAGTTAATTTTCAGCTTTCTTTAAAGTGCGATCGCATCCGTTCCGTGTGATATAAAATACTTATAAAAAGTGAGTATTTATAGATAAATTTCCCCTATTAGGAATCTGACAACTATGGAAGTAACCGAGCTGCTCAAAGAGTACGAAAATGGAAACAGAGACTTTGCTGGCGCAAACCTCAGCGGAGCAAACCTCAGCGGAGCCATCTTGGTCGGGATAAATCTTTCGAGGGCTAACCTGTCGGGAGCTAACCTGAGTCGGGCGCATCTGACCAAAGCAGAACTCAACGACGCAAACCTTTACAGAGCAAATCTGAGTTTTGCCAAAATGGGCCAAGTCAGACTAGCGGACGCAGAGCTAACGAAAGCCAATCTCAGCGGAGCTTTCCTCGTCAAAGCGAAACTGCCCAGGACAAAGTTGAGTGGTGCCCAACTCATAGGTAGCAACCTGCGGAGTGCCATCCTCTGGAACGCCAATTTGTGTACAGCCGATATGCAATTCATCAACCTGCGGGGCGCGAATCTCACGGGAGCAAACCTCAACTGGGCAAACTGCGGGGGGGCAAAACTTAGCGGTGCAAGGCTTTTTGGCGCTCAACTAACAGGCATCTATCTCAGGAAAGCTTACATCAACGGCATCGACCTGAGCAGGACGGATCTCAATGGCGTCAACCTGAGCGAAGCCAAACTGAACGGGGTAAGCTTGGAAGGCGCGAACTTGTTAGCTGCCAATCTCAGCGGGGCTCAGTTGCGGGGCGTCAAGTTGATGGGAGCAGATTTAACTAGGGCAAATCTGGTGGGAGTTTCTTTGGTGCAGGCAAACCTCGATTGGGCTAGGCTGTGCTATGCAGACTTGAGCGAAGCCGATTTGAGCGGGGCCACATTCATGGGGGCCAACTTTGAGGGTACTCAGTTAGGCGGATCGACAATGCCCGCATCTGTGAGCCATGATGCCTACTTACCTGCGGGGGGTGGTGTCCCAGCTTAGTCAGCGGCAAAAATCAATCTCGCATCCGAGTCGGCGGCTCTGGCATTGGTTTAACTTTTGATGCAGATATCATTACTTTCGTGAGAGTGCTGCACCGGCAAGAAATTCACCCATATTTGCGAAAGTTTGTAACCTCACAATTGAGCTCACCCAATTAATTTCGCGACTCGCAAAGCAGAGGTAATAGCTCCTTCGTGCAAACCATTCCCCAAATAAGCTCCCGCATGATAAGTGTTGTTCTCGCCATTAGTCTCGATAACTTCATCTCGATATCGAAAAGACTCGACAGTGTACAGCGGCGTGTGATGTTTCTGAATGTGAATAATGTCCTTTTTGGCGATCGACTCCTCCAGTTGAAACGCTAAGCTGTACTCTCGTGGCGAGGAGATGCCGCAAAGCTGATTCAAGCTAGCATTATATCCCCATCCCTTGTCAGTCTCGAAAAAATCAAATTCTGATAAATTGCGGATACCGTAGCGATCGTACATTGATGTATCCGAATGCAGCACAGTCGTTGCATAATTGCCTTTCCACGCCGCAAACCGCTTCGTTTCCGCATCCGTCGGATCGGACAACAGCCTCATCACTTGGTCTGGTGGCATCGCAAAAACCACCTTATCGAATTCCTGACTCTCCCCATTAGAAAGCACAATTTGTACAGCATCAGCACTTCTGAAAGTCTGGGCAATCTCCACATTCAGTCGTATATCGCCCTTAAACCGCTCCAGAATCTTTTCAATGTAAGAATACACCCCGCCTTTAATCCTCACCCAGTTGACCGAGGCATATTCGCGCAGAACAGGCAGCGCTAATTCCGACGGAAAATTGTCGAGCGATTCAAACGGTATCGAGTAGCTGTACATCGTCAGCAACTTCAGCCAATAATTGCGGATGTTGGAGTTTTTCAAACTCTGAGAAAGCGGCACATCGTAGAAATCGTGCTGTTTAGCCAACCGCATTTTTAAAATAAATGCAGCCGAACGAGCGTAGATACTATCGAGCCGCAAATACTCGATCAGGCGTTGGATTCCGGTAAAATTTTTCCGGATCGAGACCTTAGACAAAAAGTGATCGCCATCTTTAAGAAACAGCGCGGAACCAATCTGCACGGGTTCTAATTCAACGCCTAGCTCCTGCATAAAAGCCACGAAATTGTAAAACACAGTGGGAAATTCCAGCACCCCATTTTCTAATATTTCATTGCACTGTGATTGATTGGGCGCAACATTTTTGTTGAGCGTCCGAATGTGTCCGCCTAAAATCGGCTGCCTTTCCAAAACAGTGACGTGATGCCCCTGTTTATCGAGCCAGTAGGCTGCTGCCATACCGCTAGCTCCGCCCCCAACAATTGCAATTCTCATAGTTCACTCCTAGATTGATAGAAGGAAGAAGGAAGAAGGAAGAAGGAAGAAGGAAGAAGGAAGAAGGAAGAAGGAAGAAGGAAGAAGGAAGAAGGAAGAAATTCTAGTTTCCAGGTTCTACCTGGAAACGCATTTCAGTCTTGCTGTGCATCGTCATTTTTAAGAGGAGGCAGAGCCTCCAGAAATTCATTCCTTGGCAGAGCCAAGGAACGAGATAATGAGAGCAGAAACAAGAGATTTTTAAGAGGAGGCAGAGCAAGTGTGAAATTCATTCCTTGGCAAAGCCAAGGAACGAGAGAAACAGGAAAATAACCAATGGCCAATTTTCCTTAGCCTAAAATCGCATCGCCGGATAAACGTTGATAAAGCAGCGCCCCCGTCCAAAATGTCGGCGCAAAGCCTGGATAGCCCGAGGAGGCGTTGCAGAAATAGAAATTGTTGAGCGATGTTTCATGATTTAGCCGATCGACCCCCATGTTGCGGGGCGTCAGGCTGGAACCGTAGGAATTACCGTTAGGACACCAACAGAAACGCTCGTTAGTCGTCGGACTTCCGGTAATATGAAAGACCATGTGTTTGCGGAAATTCGGAACATAGTCTTTTTCAACAACATCTAAAATCGAGTCCAGAATCTCTTGTTTCTTGTGTCTGTAAGCTTTGCGATCGCTCTCCCAAAGTTGTTTAAAATAGCTGTAATTAGCAACAGTGAGAAATTCGACAATTTGACAATCTTCTGGACAATCCCGCCGCGCTTCCGTTAGTAAAGTTGGCGTTGTAATTGCAAAACTCGGACGAGAAAAATCATTTCGATCGTACATTTGAGCAAAAGCTTCATTTAGATCCAGGTGTTCGGAATGAAACGTATTCCACTTGCCAAATCCATAGTCTCGGAGATCGATATCTTTGACAACGCAGTACACCATGTAGTTAGATGCAGAATACTCATAGTTGAGTTTCCGCCGCACAGTTTTAGAGAACAGTTCCTCTCCAATCATCTTGGCCGCTCTTTTCGGGTCAAGGTTGCAAATCACCGTGTCGCCCGTGAATTCATGGGTTTGATGGGTGGTCAAATCCATCGCTTCAACTCCCGTTACTGTTCTGTTTGTCACCCTGAAATTCGTGACTTCATGGTTTAATAGAACTTTCCCGCCGTTGGATTCAATGACCTTAACTAAAGAATTGATGACATCTTCAAAATGCTGCGTCGGGTAAAATGCACCTTCTTGATAGCCTCTAAACAAGGCAATCCAAGCATAGAAAGAAAGCTGATTTGGCGGCAGCAAAAAGTCCGGCCATTGCAGGGCTAATAGGGTTTGGGCGGCTTGCGGGAGTTGGAACTTGTCGAAAACGTCTTGAAGCGTGCTGTTGAGGTGTTGGACAGCACAGAATACGTCACCGAAATTTTTGAGCAATTCAATTGGTTTGACGGGAGGAGCGAGTTTTCTGAGTCCCTCGCCGGTTTTCTCGACTTCGTTGACGAATTGGCGAATTCTCTCGCCCGCTTCGGGAAACAGCGCCGACAATCTGCGGATCAGTTCCTCTGGTTCCGAGGGAATATCCAGCGCATACCCAGGCATTCTCATGTGGTCGTAGCCATTCGGATCGTACCGTTCAAAGGTGACATCTCGATCGAGACCGAGTTTTTTGAGAACTCGATTGACTGTATGTCCTTCGCCGCAGTCCCAAACGTAGTGGAATTGGGCATTAAACGTGTATTTGTTGGCCATCGTAAAGGTGTGACCAAAACCTCCCGGATGTTCGTGAGCTTCGAGGATGTGTACGGTTTTGCCGGAGTTTGCCATCAAAGCTCCGAAAACCAGTGCTGATAAACCACTGCCGACGATGAGGTAATCTGTTGTCATGGGAAATTTCCTCGATCGATTGAATGGGGCGATCGTTGTCTATTTAAACTAACTATCAATTCTGAGAAAATTCTGAAGTCCAGCAACAATTTTTTGAGGCGCGCTGGTTTAAGGATTGTATTAAAGTCTGAGTACGGTTGCTGTTAAGCTTAATCAAGCTGTTGCGGATAGAAATTATAGCTGCGGAGGCGGACTGGAAAGCCCGCCACACAAGGGAAGAAACCGGGTTTATACCTGTGTTGGTAACTCTTAAGGCATAGAGTAGCCTACCTAATTAGGACGATTTTAATTAGAGGCGCGCTCGCTTATTTGTGCGGCACAATCACATCAAAAAAAGCATCCTCCAAATCATAGCCAAACATCTGCGACATGGCCATCAACTTCGATTTACTGGGGATTCCCTGCTGATTCAACCAATCAGTCAACACAAAAATTTTGTTCATCAAAAACATTTCCAAAGCTTCAGGATTGTACTGAATACCTTGGGTTCGGTGGAACTGGTGCGGCACCAACATCGCGGCATAGCGCGCCAATTCTCCCGCTTTCCAATCCAGCAAAAATGGCAGCCAAGGGTAACAAGCATCCAAGCGAATAAACCACAGCCGCACTTCGGGAATTTCTGAAATTTCTCGCGGATCTAACTCTTCGCGGGGATACTCAATTTCAAATTGTAGCTGTTGTTCGTTTTGGGCGATCGCTCCTTCTGCCAGCCACTTTTCGATCGCAGTCCGCACCGGAGACAAATCTAAACTGTTTATGCGATCGGCATTGATCGAAATCATAATACTCATAAAATGTCAACTGATTTTATATTTTAGATTGCTTGCACCGATGGATTCGCGGGCAAGAGACCCAATTGCTTGATTGTCAACTGGATAGCATTTAGCGATCGTACCATCAGTCATTAACATTGTATAGCAGAATGAATAAGGAATAAGGCAAATGCAATAAAATCAAATTTTTTAGCCTTTACCTATGATAATAAGGCTTCTCTCAAAGGTTGTCTTACACTACCACAATAATAAAAATGCGCCTACTAAAATCCGGTGAATCAGCATTGATTAAAGCTCTACTTATGACCAACTATAAACTTGCTGAAGTAATAATACCAACACTAAACACTGCGCTTGTTGAGGACATGGACGATGGTGGGATGGGTAGCCTCCGCTTCAAATCCTGCGCTGCTAATTCAGACAGAAGGCTTGGGAGAACAGTCGCTGAAGCTGAATTTTTAGATGAGGATGGAGTTCCTGTATCTGTCGAATTGAATTTAGATGAACATAGTCAACTTTTTGAGCTTGATGTTTGGAAATTTGATTATTCTCCTGTGTCTAGATTGCCAGACCTGGGACAAGTTGTAATTAAAGGAAGAATCTAATAAAGGCGATCGCACTTTCGATGGTGTTGCCAATTTTTGATATTCTTCGCTTCATTCAGAATGACCTAATTTAGGTTGTTAATGCTTCTAGGAATAAATTAACGCTCGCCATCGCTAATAACTAATCACTATTTCTCGACTTGATGAGCCTTAATTTCTAACTTCTTTCGTTGTCGGTCCACAAACTCCGCTATAGTTTTTTTCCTAATTTCTATCTCCTGAAAATCCACCACACAACTAGCTGTTTTTAGTTCAACTGCTAAGGATTCAGTAATATCGATAATTTCCACCCAGCTAGCACATTGATAATCTGACTCTTCATGTTGTTCCAAATCTGTCTTTGAACTCTTCCCATTCTGCCCAATACACTCCTGGTGGGAAGTTGCCATGGTCATCAAATTCTGGAATCCTACCCTCATACCTTTACACTGTAACACAATTTTATTGTCAGTTTTTAATGACTGTTGATTTCCTCAGCATACCTTAATCGTTGGGGTAAATAACCAGGATTTAGTATTATACCTAGAATATCCTGTAACTAATTATCCATTTTTTCCAAACTTGCTATCTTGCAAAGAATTACCAATCCCCTGGATAATTCCCCGCCCGATCAAACCAATTCCCCGCCCTATAACCTGAGTCAAAACGTAAACAACCCCAGCACCCAACAGCGAAATAACCGCGCGAACTCTAGGTGCGATCGCATCCCTGGTTTCCAGCAGCAAAGTCAAGGCTAACTGCCACCCATAAAGCTGTGCTAACTCCAGATTTCGCGGAGCATAAATAGAAATTCTCTTAATTCCAGAATCGCCCAAAACAAACAGCCAAAACCTGCTTTCAAAAATAGCTTTCGGCTCCACAAAATAGCTATCCCAGCGATATCTCCACGACAAATTATTGCGAAACCGCTCAATTTCTCGTGTCGAAATCAAGTTACCATCGTAAAAGATTTGCTTGATTTCCTCAATATTCGCCAAATTATTTAGTAGAGGCTGTACCACTCCGCTAGCAACTTGAATTGCCAAATTTTCTAACAAAGCTTCAGCTCGCTGCATCGCTTCCGGGCTGCCAGCAACACAAGAAACATTGTCAACTGTTAGAGGAATTTCAAATAGCAAATGTGCAAACAAATCAACTGTCATCGGTATTCTGTCAAGGATTTCTGCTCCAACTACATCAGCATCGGCCAGCAGCACCGGCACAACTTCTACGCCGCTGCCTGCCAAGATATCAGCAGCATGTCCCCCTTGAGTTTCTGCCAGTTTCAATCTGGTTTGACTGCCATCAAAAACCCCAGTTTCTCCCGTTGGCAGTGTATAGTATCTGCCAAAAAAATCTATAATTGTCGCCTCCCACAAATCCCGTAAAATAGCAGGCATTTTTTGCGACAATTGAGTTTGCTGCACTTGCGAAAAGCGCAATTCCTCCAGCAAATCCTGTAACTTTCGCAGGATGGAACTCATCAATTCGCGCTTTTTGGTCGATCGCAAAATATCGATTTCCAAAGGCAAGCCAGTCAAATTCACCAAATCCAACTCCAATTTAGCTGCCGCCGAGTCAAACAAGCTAGCTTGCCAATTAGTTACAACCGCCAAAGATTCAGCCGAAACTTTGGAATTCGCTACTTGCAATTGAGAACTATTTAACAAATTCTCCCTTCTTGCTTCTCCCGTCTTCCTTCTCCCGTCTTCCTCTTCATTCTTTCCTCCAACCTCTTCCCTTAAGCCACCTCCGTTAAATCCGTTGCCGAACTTGCTCCTTCCCTCTGCCTTCTCCCCTTTTCCTTCAAATAATAACTGACTGACAATCCAGCGAGCGGCAAGCAATTCCCTGCGGCGCCCGCTGAGTACAACCCCATCTAAAATAGAGGGCAAATCTGTCGGATCTGCGGCTCTAACCTCTTGCAAATCAGCTTTGACAACCGCCAAAGCTGCATCTATTTCCCGCAGTCCAGACAGACAAAAATAAGCCAGCATTTTTTTGTGTACTGGCGTATCAACTGTCGGCTCATCTGCATTTTGATCGGCAATTGCTGCCGAGTTTTCTACTGTTTGAACAACCGCTGCATTTAGTTCTATTTCCGGGTTAGTTGCCGCATCCGTCGCCCAATAAGTGTGGCCGGATGCCACCGCGCGAATAGCTTCCATTGTCAGGGAAATATCTCTACCTTTAGGACAATAGCCATTCGCGCCGGCAGCTTGTACCTCCGCCAACTGCTCCGGTGTCAGCGGCCCGCCTAGCAGCAACAGTGGCAGGTTGGGGTACAAATTTTTGAGTTCGCGACAAAATTCCAGCGCCTCTGTTTGACCCGATCGCCAATTTAAAGTCTCAACAGCCAAAATGGCCAAATCAGCAGGCTTCTTGGCTGTTCCAGAGTCTATCGAGCGAGCTTCTAGAATCCCCAAAGCCTCGGTTTCCGTTGAAACCTCTGCGACAACTTCCAAGTCTGGATACTGCTCGCAAGCAACTCGCAGCCCCAGCCGGAAAATGGGGTCGCCATCGATCGACAGCAGTTGGAAATTACTCACTCGATTTTACATTTGAGATTTTAGAGTTCGATCGCGCCAAAACCCAATTACTCGGGGATCAAATTACCATCAGGAGGCCCAGCCGATTCAGGAATCGAGGGCGGCGCGGGTTCCGGAGCTGGAGCCGGAGGAGCAGGTTCCGGAGCCGGAGCCGGGGCCTCTTCTCTCGCGGGCGGATAGTAAGGTTCCGGCTCCCTCGCGGGCGGATAGTAAGGTTCCGGTTCCGGCTCTCTAGCAGGCGGATAGTAAGGTTCCGGTTCCCTTGCGGGCGGATAGTAAGGTTCCGGCTCGGGAGCCGGGGCCTCTTGGCTCGCGGGCGGATAGTAAGGCTCGGGAGCCGGAGCCTGCTCGGCAGGAGGCGCGTACTCCTCTTGTCGGGGAGCCGGCGCGTACTCCTCCTGTTGCGGAGCCGGCGCGTACTCCTCCTGTTGCGGAGCCGGCGCGTACTCGCGAGCGGGTTCCGGCGGCGGTGCACTGTTGGCTCTAAGTTCAGCACTCCAGCGCCCGATCGCACCTGCAGCCTCTGAATACAGCGCCCTACCGTAACCGATTTGGGAAGCCGTATCGATCGCCGCTCCTAGACTGCCTTGAGACGCCAATTCCGAAGCTCGATCCAGAATCGGTCGGTCTTGAGCAACTTGCAGTTCGCTCACCCACTGATAGACATTATCCTGAGCTTTGGCGTACAAAGTCCTACCGCTCTTAATTGCCGAAGCTTTTTCAATAGCAGCGCTAAGTTTTCCTTGCTTCGCCAGGGCGATCGCTTCATCCAAAAAAGGCTGATCTTGAATAACTTCTATGCGTTTCGTCCACTGAGCCAAAAGAGTTTGCGCTTCTATTCTGCGGGGACGGTTTTGAGCGATCAGAACTACCTGAGCGATGCCGCCCTTGAGTCCTTCAACCGTTTGCGGTTCTGCCAACTGCTTCGCCAGGGTCAGAAAAGATTGGTCTTCGATCCGCTGAATTTCCCGGCGCCAAGTAGCCACCAAAGTTTGAGCGTGAACCCGCCGCGGCTGCTTGAGTCCGATGGTTTGCGCTTGCTCGATCGCCAGTGCAAAAGTCCCTATCTGACCGACACTAGCGATCGTACTCGCCACTTGCAGCCGCAGCAGATCTTGAAACTGCACCTGCAAATTTTCAATTTGAACTTGAGCTTGCTTGTACAGAGGGCGACCCGGAGCAATTTGGCTAGCAGCCCCCTGCCCTTCGAGCAAGCTAAAAACGTGTTGCGGCAGCGGAGTTGATATCGACTGGTTCCAGGTCACTGCCTGAGCTCTACCCAACTGCATCAAATCTTGAGCTTCCGCAAACAGCGGGGAATCCTGCGGCACCACAGAAGCCGCCTCGATCGCCCCCGGCAGGTCTTTCGCCCCCAACCGCTTAGTAGCCATTGCCAGCAAAGTCCGGCTCCAGCCCTCAATTTCCTTCTCAGCTTTAGCGCGGGCAAAAAGCTGCGAGTCTATTTTACGAGCCAGGACGATCGCCTCAGCGAACTTTTGCGGAGTTCCGTCCTGCGCCAAATCTCTAGCCTCTTGCAAGCGCTGCCAGCCGTTTCTTTCCAAAGAAATCTGCTGGATCAGCTCGTTGTACCGTTTCTGACTCCAGAAAACATTTTCCAGCTTAAACAGAGCTTGAGCATAATCCCACGCCTTCCTTAAATCCTCGCTTTTCAAAGCTCCTAGGGCTGTATCGTAGAGTTTTTGGCCCTCCTGCCAATTTTTTTCCCAAGCAGTCACAGCCTCCTGTACCTCTGGGTAAGACGGACTGGTTTTCGGAATTTTCGCCACAATCTCCAGAGCGCCTTTCAAATCGCCCAGCTCAATTTTTGCCCTGGCAAATCCCAGAATAGCTTTCGACCATTCTCCTATCAAATGTTGACCCTGGGAGTATAGCGGATGTTCTTTCGGCCAAGCCTGCACCAGCGCCATTGCCGATTCTAGCTGTTCTAGCTTGCCCGACTTAGCTGCTTGCTGAGCGCAGTAAAGTCGCTCTCCATCCGCTGCCAGTGGCGACAGTTGCTGGCAATTGGGCGGCGGCGGCATCGTCAGCAACCACAGAAATGCAGCGGCCCCCGTTACTCCAAATCCCACCAGGAGACTCAGCCAGATAAGTTGCCACTGCCAAAAAGTTCTTTTTCCCTCGGTCGGCTGCGCCGTTACTGAGGAACTCGCATCGCCTGTCGCCTGTGCACTGAACTGTGCCGTCGGTTTGGGGGATGGGTTGTATTGCGGTGGTGTGTGGAATTGGTCAGATTGTCGTCTCGCCATTACTTCAGCCTGTCCTGTAATGCGCACTCTTCACGTGACACTCCGACATCAAATCATAGATTGTGATGTCGGCTTCTGACTCCTGTTAAGGAGATCGAGAACTTCCTTCAAGGTACTGGCAATCTTTCCCTCTACGGCGTTTTATAGTGAGGTTCGTGTCTGGCCCCACTGGTTGCTTCTGAGCATTTTCGGTTCTCGAAGCACGTAAATCATACCAGTTATCAAACAGTTATTCACAGATCCCGCGGCAGTTTAGCAAAAAAAACAGTATAAAGCCCCCGTCAGTCGATCAATTTTAGATTTTAGATTTTAGATTTTAGATTTTACTCCGCAGATAAATTTGGAGGGGTTTAAGTAAGGTCTAATCATAAATTTGGGTCATAAATTCCCTTTATTAAGACTCAGCGCTTGAAACCGGAACTAAACACAACAAACTTTCGTCCATTCCAAGCGGACTAAAAAATCAAGGGGGTACAAAAGCCCAATTTTGCCTAAACTATTACGTGTAGCGGGTAGAACTGATTTTTTTTTGTTTAGTCGTATTTATTCCCGATCGCCAAGTTTGGCGATCGAGTTTCACTCTTCTCTAGTGTGCCAAATTCCGGCGGGAGACGGCAAAAAAACCGATCGAGCGCAGCTAAATACTTAAATCATTTTATACGACCGACAGGTCGAGCCAAAAGATCGGTTTTGCTTCCAACAGCAGCGACTTTATCGGTTACGAAGCCTTTGGGGTATCGCTGACACTCGATGCTTGCGCTGCGGACTCTGCCGTTCGATAACCGTAGAAATCTATCCGGTAGTCTACTATTTTGACACCTGTTTGCTGCTGGATTTGTTCGATCAATTCGATCGGCAGTTCCACATGAACGTCGAGAATCTGAGTCGTATCCAGACAGTTGACGTGAGAGTGAGAATCGCTGACATTGCCGTACAAGCGCCCCTCCGAGCGTTCTATGCACTCAATAATCCCTTCTCTCGACAAAGCTTCTAGATTTTGATAAACCGAAGTATGCCCGATCGAATGCGCTTGTTGGTTGAGGCGATCGTAAATTTCGCGAGCCGAGAGGTGTTCTTTTGCCTCCCACAAAAGTTCTAGAATAAATCGACGCTGGCGGCTCAAGCGCATTCCCATCGCCTGACAGCGATTTAAAGCATCTTCTAATGAACGAATTGGTTTCACAGCTACCGCCTTATAAAGCCTGCTCGATTTTTAATTCAGGTACAATATTGCACGCCCACATATTTACTAATTCTAACGCAGGGTTACCAAACAGTAGAAGGTAGAGGGCAAAAATTTCGACTGAGTGAATTTTTTCGAGTTGCTGCTCAACTCAGGCTGCCAGCACCCACCAGAAAATTATCCGCCTCAAAAATATTGCTTTGACTCTATCTTCTACTGCAACAAGTCCTAGTTTGAGGGTGCTCTAAGGGCGTTAACGAGTAACTTGGCGATTTCCGAGAGTTGCTTTTTGTTGAAGGTTTTGAGCAAAAGCTTGACTACCGCCTTGGGTTCGGCGGGAAGTGCTACTTGCTTCGATGCTGCTGCTGGGGCTGTTGGGGCGATTGGCTCTGCTGGTTTTGGGCTTGCTGCCAAAAGTAGCAAATTTTTACTCGGAGCGATCGCCTTGACTTTCCCCCCTTGCACCAAATCCCCAGCTTCTTTGAGTTCTTTGATAATCAGCGGAGCTAAGACTTTATAAGAGTTTTTGGGATTAACGATCGCCGCTCTAGCTGTTTTCACTAAATTTTGCCAAGTCTCAATTTTACCTCCCAGCTTATAGAGGCGAACGCAAACAGCCGTCAACTCGGAGCGACTAGCAACCGATTCTTTCTGCTTGAACACCTGCAACATTTCTTTAAGCAAAGTCATCACTTCAACAGCAAAATTTGCCGGCACAGCGCCCGCTGTTCGAGTGGCGGGCGCACCAGACCCAGCAGCAACCGCCTGCACTTTGCCCGACGCCAATTTATTGAGGTGAGTTTCGAGTTGAGCAAAAACAGGCATCACCTGCTGCACGAGTTTTTCTCCCTCTTCATTCCTCAAGCCGAAAGGCCCCTCCAGTCGCCCCAGCAAGTCCTTAAGCGTATCAACTCCCTTTAAAAATAGGGATTCTGCCGTTTGGTCAACCTGCTTGACGGGCCCGTCCTTGAGCACCTTAAAACAATCTTCCAAGCGGTGAGCGGTTGTTTTAATACTATCTAAACCCAGCATGGCCGCCCCTCCTTTCACGGAATGGGCGGCTCGAAACATCTCTTGGACGCTTTCGGGGTCTTTCATCGTGGACTTCAAATCCACTAAACCATTTTCTAGAGTATCGAGGTGCTCCTTAGCCTCCTCTATAAACAAACGCATAATTCGGTCTTGCTGATCTGACACGACAGTCCTCCTAACAATCTCAGCACCCTCCAGAAAGCACCCTGTTCGCGGGAGAAAACGCGACTCCTGGCTAAAGTCGGAAGCTCCCATGCAAAACATTCTAGCCTGCCTCAGCTAGCAGACTCAAAATATTGGTGTCGGGGCAGTCTTAACTCTAAAACTGGTGCGGTGGAGATTGAGTCTAGAGTTCTGAGGGAGTATCGGGAGCGATTTCAATGCCCATTCCTTCTTTCATCATCTGCTGATCCGTAATCAAATCGCTCAATTCCTTGACTTCGACGCCGATGTTTTGGCAAGCCTGTTTCAGTTCCCGCTCGAAGGTGTTGAGGTCGCCTCCGTAGCCGCAAAGCTCAGCGGCTGTGGCGATTCCTTGTTGGGCGTTAGCTTTGGCGCAGTCGATCAATTCAATGCCTTTGAGGGGTTGGGAGGATGCCATAATTTCAAACCGCAATTTATCTTTTCTCCCACTGTACCTAGAACGTTGAGGTCGATCGATCTATCGAAAGGCATGAAAAAGCGTGGCTGTGCTGCGTGTTACCAACTCATACCTATTTTTTGGGAGTTCCTGCGAAGATGGCAGTAGTTGAGATTTTCTAACCCTAACTGTGCGTAAATTACACTAGATTACTGTGAAAAATGTTTCCCAACCTAAAATGCACTGGGTCTGGAGCGTCCGGCACCGCCTGTTTGTGTCTGTTCTGTTTGCTATGGCAGTTGCTGTGTTGCTGCCGCCTGACTATCTCCCCCTGACTCAGACGCTGTGCATTTGGAACGCGGGCGCGGTCAGTTTTCTGATTTTGACTTGGATGCTGATGCTGCAAGGCACTCCCGAAATGATGCGCCACCACGCTCAGCAGTTGGATGCCGGCCGCTTAACAATCTTAAGTACGATCGTGGCAGCGGCTTTTGCTAGCTTGTTAGCCATCTTCTTCCTGCTGCGCGATACCAAAGGTCTGTCGCCGAATTTGCTATTTCTGCACTTGGGGCTTTCTGTCCTAACAATTGTTGGGTCTTGGATGCAGGTACACACTATTTTCACGATGCACTATGCCCGCAGCTACTACAAAAACCGCAGCAAGCAGCACGGCAGTTACTTGCAGGCGGGGGGTTTGGATTTTCCGGGCGACGAGGAACCAGATTACAAAGATTTCTTATATTTCTCCTTTGGTATTGGCATGACTTGCCAAGTTGCAGACGTGCAGATCACTTCTCGTTCGACGAGGTATCTCGTGCTTTTTCACAGCGTGCTGTCGTTCTTTTTTAACACCGCTATTCTGGCTATGAGTGTCAATATTATTGCGGGATTGACTTGATATGATTCTGTCGCAGATGCTGCGATTTTTTGTTAATTGGCGATCGAGCTTGTTTTAGGGCGCTGCTTATTGCCCGAATTCCAGAGTTAGACGCAAGAAAGTCAGGCTAATCACCAAATTTTGCATAACTCAATAGAAAATGTTAGTTTTCACGATGGAGTTAGCGCGAGGTTAGAGCTCAAAACAAGCTAAAAACAGCTTGGTGTAATACTCTGAGGATACCTATGAAAGCCCTACAGATTCTCTGTAAATCTAAAGTTATCTACTAACTGCTCAAGAAACCTCTCATGACTAAAAGCATACGACTCTTGAACTAGAGATGTGTTCTTCAGTTTAATTGTTTGCTCAATTCTGATCAGAGAATTGAAATAGCACTTATGAAGATAATCTTCTTGAATATAACCCAATAAATCTTCTGCTTTTAATTGGTCTTCCTTCCATAGTTTAAATTTGATAATACTCTTTTTACCTGCATCTGGGTCATAAATATTATATGCATTAAGTAGAATTTCTCCTTTAGAGATGATGTAACAAAGCTCCCGGATTGGTCTGACGCTATGCCCTTGTTCACGTAAACCTGAAAACATTCGATTTCCCATGACAATACATGAACATAATTGGGATGGCAAATTAGGCTGTGTTTTAATCTTCTTTGCTAAATACGTTCTGAAAGGTTCTTGCTGCCATAAATCTTGGAAGCGAGTCAATTGAGTTGCGGCTTTCTGAATGCAATCATAAGTGGTTCTCAATTCAAATACATTACAAGGATGCAAGGAGTTTTTGCATTCAAATATAAATAGGCAATTATCTACAACAGCTAAGACATCTACCTCGCCTTGAGTCCCCTCAAAAGAATATTTTAAATTGGTTGCAAATATTGATGATACTGGTTTTAAGCATCTCTCCATCTCCAGAACAAGTGGATCTGCAGATGATTCTGAATCAAATCTAAAATTAATTGATTGAAGAATGTTTCTACAAAGATCAGAGTTAGTTAAAATTCCCAGAGGTAAAAGTATCCAATCTTCAACATTAATAAATGGGTGCGTTTGTAAATCAAATCTCTTCTTGTCTAATCTCCAAGTAAATAACTCAAAAATTTCTTTTGCCTTTTGTTCTCCCAAAAAACTAGCCAATAAATCTTTGAGTTCATTGGCTTGTAAAACAGGCATAGATCGCCAAAATAACTTAGACTTAAAGAGATTTTTAGAGTCTATATACTCCGTAAGAACGAATAACATAAATGCAAATAACCGTTGTACTTTAATGATATCGAATAATGATAAGCTTTGGGAAACTGGGATTTCATTTACTTTTTTATAGTCAATAAATAAATTAGTTTCAAGTTGTTTGAAAATCATCTCCTCTTCCAAAAAAAGACTGTTACTGTCCAAAAACTTACTTAAAATTTGAGGGTGAAATTGCATGACAATGCGTTTTAAAGGACTGTCTATAATCTTAAATGTAGAGTCTTTAAACTTTTGATAATACGCCTTTGAAAATTCCAATATAGAGGGGGATTTTTCTGTTATTTCTGATAATTCTGACAGAGAATCAAACGAGTTAGCAATTTCTTGCATAGATTGTCTTGTGTAGCCGAGACAACGGCTCATCTCGAACTTTGGGTCAGGTGCTTTTAAAATAATTTTTGCATCATTTTGTATAGCTGTATAACCAAAACTATCTACAAGCACTTCAGACTCTTGAAAAAAAATTAATTTGTTAAAATCCTCTAATTTGTCAAGGTAATATTTATCGTTTAAGCGTTTTTCATTGACTTTATTAATATTTGATTTATCTATAACCTTTTTGTCATGGCTATGATAAAGATAGAAAGAAAAGGCTGAAGCTAGCTCTTCCTTACATACAGAGTAGCGATTAGCGTGGTCTTGTTGAAGATCGTCAAGGAGCCAGAACAATGAATCAACTGCAATTAGGTAACTTTTCATCTCAAGATAATCAACCTCTTTAAGTAAAGCCTTAAATAAGGTTTGAATATTTCTTGAGATGGAAAGAAGCGATTTTATAGATTCAAAGTAAACTTGGCTATCCTGGCTGATGTTTATTTTCCCAGTTTCATTTATCAAAGAATTAAGTATCTGAGATTGGAAATCATAGTTTGAGCATCGAAGTACACCAATTTTTCGTAGTTGCTCTACAAAATCCGCCTCACTTTGTTGTAATCCCGCTCGAAATAAGTCTAAGGCTAGCTTTTGATCTCTGTCTGAGATGGCTTGCTTTAACTTCTGTGCAATTTGCTCAATCTGCTTTTTACTTTTCATTAATTAACTGGTATGGTTGGAGCAACGAAGCTATCATTAATAGTCTTCTAGTGGACTTCAAAAATTGCTGAAAGATTCCTCAAGACATACCATTACATGGCAATGAAATTCGCTCTCTAAAAAAACGCTAAAACCGCCTTTTCAGCGGTTATTTTTCAGCGGTTATGATGCGGCAGTCGTAACGACTACCCCTAGGCTTTGCCTAATAAAATTATAATTTTACGGCATTCAAACGTCAAGACAGCGACAATGAATTGAGCTACCCAGGTGATGGGAAGGAATTTTTAATGCTGATTTTCCCACCCAAAGCCGTGAGCCCTCCATCCCCCGACACTACAGCAAACGGGCGATCGCACGCCCCCGTTCTCCCCATCTCAAAATTTCCTGACATTTTTCTTGCTAAAACGAAGTCATTACGAGTATGATTTAATAACAAGCAAAAAAGAGACCCGCCATGAGGATAGAAGAAATTCCCCTCAACCAGATTCGCCGCCCCCTGCCGCGAGTCAACGACCAAACCAAAGTAGCCGCCCTCATGGAATCCATCCGCGAGGTAGGTTTAAACGAACCCATCGATGTGCTAGAAGTAGATGGTCAGTATTACGGATTTTCCGGCTGCCACCGCTACGAAGCTTGCCAGCGTCTCGGTTTAGAAACTATCCGCTGTAAAGTACGCCGAGCTACCCGTGCCGTGTTGCAGATGCACTTAGCCTGAGCCTCTCAATAGAAATTCACGACAGGCAAAAATTCGATCGCCCAAACCTTTCTAAGATATTCGATCGACAATCACTAATAACAAGCTAAAAACCTATGCCTACCAACAACCACAAACAACATCTTTACCCGACCCGCATCGATATGTCAGCCGCCACCCGCTCTCAAGTAGTCGGGCTGCTCAACGCCACGCTGGCAACGACTCTGGACTTAAAAACTCAAGTCAAGCAAGCTCACTGGAACGTTAAAGGCATGGATTTCTACCAGTTGCACTTGCTGTTTGACGAAATGGCAACAGAACTCGAAGAATACATCGATTTGGTTGCCGAACGGGTCACAGCTTTGGGCGGTTTGGCTGTAGGAACAGCCCGCACAGCCGCCGCAGATTCGATTTTGCCAGAATTTCCTTTCGATATTTTAGACGGCAAAGAATACGTGACGGCTTTAGCCGATCGCTACGCACCCTACGCCAAACACCTGCGAGTCGCCATCGACAAAACAGACGAACTCGGCGATGCCGATACAGCGGATCTGTACACCGAAATTTCGCGGGCCATTGACAAGCGTTTGTGGTTCCTAGAAGCGCATTTGCAAGGTTCTGCGACAACTGCAACAGCCGCCGCCGAAAAAGTTGCCGTCAAATAGCCACAAAAAAAGTTGTGGGGTGGGCGCGGCAGCCCGCCCCACAGATGTATTTCCTTAAGGCTCGTGACAGTTTACGATCGAGAATATGTCCATTTATTAATTTGGATGAGTTTTTCGTGACTGCCAATATTCCAGATTATGCTCCTCAACTGCAACGCCTGATGGAACAGGCGGGGCTTTCGAGCGATCGAGAACTCAGCCAAAAAGCAGGAGTTTCCGAGATCCAGCTAAGTCGCCTGCGTCGCGGCTTAGCTTTGCAAACCCGAGCCGACATCCTGCTCAAAATTAGTCAAGCTTTGCAAATTTCCTTACCCGAACTGCTGGCAACCTTGACGCCTAACTATGTAGAGTTAGAACAGGCACCACCGACAGCCCTAGAACAAGAATATCAGCGCCTGCAAGCTTCGATCGAACAGCAGCGAGAATCTTTGATGCAGGAATTCCAGCTATCTAGCGTGCAAATTTTAGAATCTTGGATGTTGCAGTGGCCGACTGCTGCGAGCAAAGCTCAGGAAAATCACAACTTGCGGGCTCAGAAACTACTGCCCTTGCTGCGGCCCGTCGAGCAGTTATTGGAGCATTGGGGAGTGGAGTCGATCGCCCCAGTCGGAGCCGAGCTACCCTACAACCCCCAACAGCACCAGCTCATGGAAGGAAAAGCCGAGCCCGGAGAACCCGTCAAAGTCCGCTACACAGGCTACAGACAAGGCGACAAACTGCTCTACCGCGCCAAAGTTAGCCGAGTTTGATTAATACCAGAAGGCATTCGGCAGAACAAAGATTGTCCCTATCTCAAAATTCATTCCCGGCGAAGCGCTGCGACTGCGATCGGCGTTAAGATCCGCGAAGATGACCATCTTTTGCACTCAAAACTATTCTCCCGCTCTCAGGCTCTGGCGCTTTCCCCCTCTCTTATTTGGATCGGAGTCCATCTCGCAGCTATACTAGCCTAGTCTGGCTAGAAATTCTGACATTCCCACCGCAAAATATGAGTCCTGTAGTTAAAATTATTCAGCCCTCTGGCATTTTAGACGGCACCAAGGCAAGTCAATTCCGCCAAGAGATTAGCGACCTAGTGGAAGCGGGAGCCGATGTGGTATTGATAGACTTCACTGATGTGACATTTATGGATAGTTCTGGTTTGGGCGCTTTAGTCTTGGCGCTCAAAACAGTCCGGGCCGCTGGGAGTCAATTAGTTGTCTGTTCTATCAACGAGCAAATCCGCATCTTATTTGAACTCACCAGCATGGATCGAGTTTTCGAGATATTTCAGACCCGCGATGCTTTTAATAGCAAAATTCTCTCAACTAACTAAATCTTTGGGCTGCTGCCTTCTTGCTATTTGGTCGCAGATGCAATGCAAGAAGTCAGCTAGCCAAAGTTTACCTTGAGCAAAGACCAATCATCATCAAAAACTGCTTTAGCGTTCAACTTTTGAATGTAGTTCAAAACCAGCTCTAACTGGTCGGCACTTGCACCGTTGTAAGCTGCTAACAGGTCGATGAAAGGGTCAAGCCCCCAGATATTGCCGTCAGGTTGGTGGATCTCGTATACCCCGTCGCTAAAGATGTAGAGAGTGCTCAAATCCTCGACATCGCAGCAATTATCGACATAGGGGGCGTCGGGGAACATCCCGACCGGCATTCCGGGGGTTTTTAATCGCTGGATTTTAGCAGTGCTCGCAGGGGACTGGGAAATCAACACGGCCGGTGGATGGCCGGCGCTAGCATAAACTAGCTGGCGAGAAATGCGGTTGTAAACGCCGTACCAGATGGTGAAATACTTGTCATTTTGGTAGCTCATCTGGAAGGTGGTGTTCAGGGCGCGCAAAACATCGCTGGGTTTGTAATAGTCTATGTTGGGGAGCGTGCGCGATCGCAGCAAATTCAGCACCGCCACAGAAGGCAGCGCCGCCCGCAAACCGTGACCGGCTACGTCGAGCAAGTAAATCGCCAAATAATCGGCATCTAACCAGTTGTAGTCGAAGCAATCTCCCCCCAACTGCCGCGAGGGAATGAATTTTGCTTCGATGCTGAAAGGTTCCGTCATCGGATCTGGCAACAGCGATTGCACGTACTCAGCGGCCTCGGCTAACTCTGCTTCCAGACTTTGCTTGGCTATTTTCAAATCTCGGCTGAGTTGGTGCAGCCTCAATCCCGCGCGTACTCTCGCCTGTAACTCGTTGAGTTCGATCGGCTTCGAGATAAAATCGTCGGCACCTGCGTCGAGCCCTTTGACTCTATCGGCGATCGAACCCAAAGAAGTCAACAAAAAGAATTGTGTAGTTGACAGCTCCGGATCTGCCTTAACTCGACGGCAGACATCTATGCCGGTCAAGCGCGGCATGATCCAATCGCAAATTATCAAGGCCGGACGCAATTTTTGCGCCTGGGCTACACCGTCTTCGCCATTACTTGCTACTGTCACTTCGTAACCCTGTTTTTTCAGGGTTCTTCTCAGCAGTTCTTGAACAGCCGTATCATCGTCAATAACCAGAATTTGAAACATGGGCACTTAGGTACTACAAGTTTTTCAAGGTCTGGGGGTCATTAAAAATATATCCTGTCAGCGCCCTTGTCTGAGATTGAGTATAGTCTATTAACACTCTCAGGTCTTTCATACACGATCAATTCTTCATTCAACGAGCTGACACCGCTTGCGACAGGATTACTCCTGTCTAAGTAGAGGTCGCTCTCTCCAGAAGCCTAAATTCCGGTATGCCCTACCGTACTCAATTAGTTCTTGACTTATAGTTAGGTTTTGTTCAAATGTAGCTTTCCTAAACAGCAACACCGTGTTTGTGTGACCGATCGCTCAACCAATCCAGTTAAGTTTTTATGTTGTTTAGTTATACTCACTTTTAGATCGATTACGATCGTACCACACCCAGCATAAGACGGATAAAAAAGAACACGGGGACTCTTCGTCCCTTGAGACGTTCGGCGCAGCGAGCGTCGAGCCGTCGCTTGGAATCCGGGCCCGATCGGGACAGGGTTTTCAATCTCCCAGAATATTTCTATAACATCGCTTTCCAGGTAAATGCTTTTGCCGGCCAGCCATCAAGTTCAATTTACCTTGAAATTTGAGGCAAATTTTGGTTCGGTTGAACTTCACCCCTAGTTTATACTCAGAATATAAACTTTTATGGACTTTTTTGGGCAGCAGGGACGAATTGACATCTGGGCGGGACTTCTGTTATCGTAAATACCTAATTAGTCGATTTGACATTTATTTTCCTAGCAGCAAAAGCTAGTACGATCGCACTCCCATTCAATTTTGCCCGGTTTTACATGGCAAAAGAGCCGATCGAGAATGTGGAAAATGAGGCTGCCAGTGAATGACTGCGATGGGTGATTTGGGTGGTAGCAGTTGCCGGCCTTTGGGCAAAAAAAGTTAAAAACGTAAAGTAAAGGCAATACAACATTTGTCTCTATTTTATGGAACTATAATTTCAGTGGCAGAGCGTGATTGAATTAAAAGGTTCCAAAAAGTTGCAAGTCCTAAAGAAAGCGGATCTTCAAGTCAATACTGGTCTGAGTGCTTTAGACCGAGTTTTGTCATGGTTTGCACAATTGTACGAGCAGCGAATTCCCACAAGTGTGTGGATACGCTGTCAGTTGGCTTTGGCTGAGGGCTTTACAAATGCGGTGCGTCACGCCCACGAGGGCAAACGACCGGATTTGCCGGTTGACATTGAGGTGGTGGTGTGCACTGAATCAGTAGATATTAAAATTTGGGATTCGGGCGCTGCGTTTGATTTAGAGCAAAAAATTAAAGATATGTCGGAAAAAATCGATCCTGAAGCTTCAGGCGGCCGGGGTCTGAAGTTGATGAAAGACATCGCAGACAGTCTCAGTTATACGAGAACGGCTGATGGCCGGAACTGTTTGTCGATGGTCAAAAATTATTCGCCCTGTATCGACGATCGAAAATAACACTAATATTTTTAGCGGGTAAGGGTTGAGGGTAGCCCCTCAACTTTTCCCTAATAACCCTGCGTGACTGTTAAGCTGCTACGCAGCTTACGATCTTTTGATTTGACTGCACCGCCCTAGACACTGGCAATTCCCATAGCATCGGTATTTCCCCAATTACAGCACTTCCAGATGTTATGAGGTACAGTAGCAGCAATTAGTAAACCAGTTTTTGAGATGTTGAGGATTCATTA
>NZ_JAUBQD010000025.1:71444-91012 GCF_036701085.1 Microcoleus sp. Pol7_A1 | reverse complement strand
TTCTAATTGGGCTATTTCTTTTTCCATATCTTTTTCTTGCAGTTGTAAGTTATTCATTTTTTTATGGTCACAATCAAGTATTGCATATAATTGTATCACAATCATGATAATGATTTAGGATTGCTATATTACCTAACCGTGACACTGTAACTCAGTTTAAACGGTTTAAAAGTAGCTTTATTTTTGGCTGTTCCGGTCAATTCAAGTTCGTAAATGCCAACCTTCGGAAATACGATATCTGCTCCTGGCATTCCTTGATATTTCTCCGCAGATACGGCTTTTAAAGGCGGCTGCATCAGTGGCTTATCCCCTTCTTTGCGCTCTTTCGGATAAACCGCTAATTTGCAATTACACTGCTCTAGTGGGATAATTTGACCGCCCCTGCGAGTTAGCGCAAACCAGACTTTCGCAGGCTGTCCGGCGCGGGGGTTGTGGTTTGGTTCTAGGTGAAAGGTAGCAGCTACATCTCCCGATACTTCGACTTCGTGTGCCAAAACAGATATTGAGTTTAACTGCGGCGCATTGGGAATTGCTGCTTCAATTAGCAATCCAAAAAAAACTAACAATCCCAAACTTTTACTTGTGTTTGACAGGCGAAACATAGAACTTCTCCAGTGATAAAACAGACCAAAACAAACGCGATCGCACTAGCAAGACGCCCAGGGCAATTATTCCCAAAAGCAGCGCCCGCAAGTTATTAACCGCCGTAGATTCAAAGCCGCCGAGATAGTGGGAACCGATGAGTGCCGCGTGTACAGCGCACAGCAAGAAAGCTGGAACGCTTAACAGGTGAAGCATTCGCCACAGCTTGCCTAAAAAATTTTGAATGCGATCGACACTTGTAACTGCCGCCGGCAACATCAACAGCAGGGACAGCATCCCAGCCGCCATTCCCAACTGATGCTGCGGCAACATGAAGGACACAGCATCAAAATTCCATCGCAGCGTATGATCCAGCATATGAAACGTGTGGGCGACGGCTAGGACAAACGCGCCCACACCTAAGGCGCGGCGATAGCGCAACAGTTGCGGCAAAAACTTGCTAACCGGACGCGCCAACAGTGCTAGCATCAAGCACAGCAGGGCTGCGTGGCCCGTAAAATCTACCATTTCATCGGTTCGCAGCAAGGTAAGAATCCCGATCGCCACTGTCACCCAACCACCCGCACGAAACAGTTGACTCCGCCTGTTAGCGCTCAATCTGCCAGCAAAAAAACCCACTCCCAGCATAGTTGGCAGCGTGCCGAGTCCGAAGGCCAGCATCGTCGCCGCACCCAAAACCGGGTTTCCCGTTTCCGCCGCCTTAATCTGCGCCGCGTAGAGGAAACCGCAGGGAATCAAACCCCAAAGCAAACCCAAAGCAATCGGCACCCACCAGTTTTTTTGTGCCGAAAGCTTGCTCATTGCTTGTCCGACTCGATCGTGCGACATTGGGTGCAGCAGCGGCAATCCCGGCAGCAAACCCGGTTTAATTTGCACTACTCCGAACCAAATCAGCATCGTGCCCGTGAGAATGGCGATCGCCCGCCGCAATTCGCTACCCGTACCTGCCAAAAGTCCGCCAGCAATTAACACCGAACCCAGTCCCCCAATTCCAGCACCAACGAAAGCGTAAGCAGCAATTCTCCCCAAATTCAGCAGTAGGTGAAAGCGCAAAGTAGCTAATTTATCCTTGCCGGCACTAGAGAGCGAAAACGCCATTGCCAGCGGGCCGCACATCCCCGCGCAGTGACCGAAACTGCCGAGAAACCCCAAAGCGCTAATTAGCAGCAGGTCTAGCATTTTGCTGGTTTTTCCCAAATAATTTCATCAAGATATTGACAAGATTTTCTTTGGCTATTGCCCGCTTTTTTCTTAACTTTGTACAAATATTTATCTTAATCAATTTTGTCAAAACAAAAGTTTTCAAACTTCTCTCCGACCTCACTAATATCAAAAATGACTGAGGACTGATGACTAATAACTACTTTTTTTCTGGATGCGTGGCTTCCGGCGAAGCTGCACCCATTTGATTTATAGCAGCAATTAGCTGATAAAGTCGCCCCAAATCCCGCTGGTTGAAATGCAAAGTCAGGCGCGGCAGATCGAAAGTTGCATCTCCTATTTCCGGTTCCAAAGCTTGACTTTTTTCAATTTTTCCGGTGACAACAATATCGCTAAAATCAGCATTTAGCCGATCGACATTCTCCTCAGAAAGCTCTGTTTTCAAGCGAATTACCAGTTTTTCGCGCACGTAGCGGCAGGAGTGATAAACCAGATAAAAACTACCGATCGCCTCGCAAGCAACAGTTACATCGTCAGTAATCGTATACAGGCTGCGATCGTCGGCTGAAATCAAACCCCGGCCGCGCAATTGTTTTTGCACAAAATAATTCCAATCGTGCCAATAATCTCCTCCCGGTCGATCGATCAGTACCACAGGAGCCGGCCCGAACTTGCCAGTTTGAGTCAAAGTCAGACACTCAAAAGCCTCGTCCAGAGTGCCGAAACCGCCCGGAAACAGAGCTAAAGCATCGCTCTCCCGGAGAAAAAATAACTTGCGAGTGAAAAAATATTTAAATTTGAGCAATTTGGGATCGCCGGCAATGAAAGGATTAGAACTCTGCTCGAAAGGTAACTGAATGTTCAGCCCAAAAGAACGTTCAGCCGTCGCCCCCTCGTTCCCCGCCTGCATAATTCCCCCGCCGCCGCCAGTAATCACCATAAACCCCTGCTGGGCGATGGCGCGCCCAAAGTCTCTGGCCATCAAATACTCTGCAGATTGCGGCGACACCCTCGCCGAACCAAAAATCACAATTTTGCGAACGTGGCGATAAGGATAAAACATCTCAAAAGCCTTTTCCATATCTCGCAGAGACGACGAGATAATTTTCCAGTCTAGGCGATCGATCTCCTCTCCGGCCATTTGCACTATAGTGGAGAGCGATCGTTCGATCCACTCAGAGTGCTTCAACATTGGGAAGCGATCGATCAAATCGATCAATTCAGCTTGGAGGGACTCAAGACCTTGACCAGACCCAGAAGGAATCATGAATTTTTCCGAAACGGTAACAATTTGTCGCTAATAAAAATTAAGGGGCAAGCCAAATTTAGAAGCCAATAGCCACCAGCAAATTGCCCTGCTGGCAACTAATAACTTTTCCAGTAGCTTTGCCCCGGTTCTGAAGCGAGTTAGCTTCCGCGGCCCAAAAAGAACAGCGCGCAACCGCTCGCAGTTGAGTTAAATGTACTTTTCCAGAGTGTTTGCCAGAGTAGTTTTCGGAACTGCCCCAACGACCATATCCACCCGTTGACCGCCCTTAAATATCATCAGCGTCGGAATGCTGCGGATACCGTATTGGCTCGCCACGTTAGGATTCTCGTCGGTATTAACTTTTACTACCTTGACCTGCCCTTCATATTGCTGGGCAATTTCGTCTACGACGGGTGCCACCATCCGACAGGGCCCGCACCAGGGAGCCCAAAAATCCACTAGAACTGGAACTTCGCTATCGAGCACTTCCTGCTTAAAGGTAGAGTCGGTTACTTGCGCGGCTGCTGACATCCCTAGCCATCCTTGTAAATACTATTTCTCGGATAACAAGTCTAGCAAAAAATGTAACCACTTGCGTCAACGATTTTAACAGAAAGCTTATGAAGAAGAATGAAGAAGGAAGAAGGAAGAAGGAAGAGGGTAGAAGGAAGAAGAGAAGAAGGAAGAGGGTAGAAGGAAGAGGGTAGAGGGTAGAAGGAAGAAGGCACAAGGTTTCTGAAGGAACAAGGCACTTATGTTCAAGGCGCTTATGTTTGCGAAGGCAGAAGGCACTTATGTAGAATAAAATTCTCCCACTCTCCTCCTGGGCCACTCTTCTCCTCTGCCACTCTCCCACTCTCCTCCTCTCCCTCTCCCTCACTTTCCCACTCTCCCACTCTCCGGAGCTAAGAACCTCAGCTCTGTACCTAGTAGGCAAGAGCGAAGATTTCCGGCAAAAAAGGAACCGCCCGAACAGTAGTCCGGGCGGAGTGTGGTGTGAGGAGTGAACGGAAACATTCGTCTCCGCTTCTTATATTGTGACATCTCCTTCTGGATAATTCCACAACATTCTGTAAATTTCGAGACTCTTGAACAAATTTTGTCAAGGTACGCTGGTATTTGATCGGTAAATCTACTTACCCATGCCCAACTGCTGAGCTTTTTGATAGACTTTACCCTCAGTCAGCAGAGAAGGAGCAATTACCACTTCCACTTGCTGCATCTCCTTAAGATCCTTAGCGCCCAAGGTGCCCATGCTAGTTTTCAGAGCTCCGAGCAAGTTGTGCGTACCGTCATCTAGCAGCGCAGGCCCGCGCAAAATTTGCTCCACAGTACCCGTAGTCCCGACGCGAATGCGAGTGCCGCGCGGCAAAACCGGGCTCGGAGTCGCCATCCCCCAGTGAAAGCCGCGGCCGGGAGCTTCGGCGGCCCTGGCAAAGGGCGAACCAATCATCACTCCATCCGCACCGCAGGCAATGCACTTGCAGATATCGCCACCGGTAATTAAACCGCCGTCAGCAATCACCGACACGTATTTGCCAGTTTCGCGATAGTAGTCGTCCCGTGCGGCGGCGCAGTCTGCTACCGCTGTGGCTTGGGGAACGCCGACACCCAATACGCCCCTAGAGGTGCAAGCAGCCCCCGGCCCGATGCCCACGAGAATGCCCGCAGCGCCAGTTTTCATTAAATTCAGAGCGACTTCGTAGGTCACGCAGTTGCCCAAAATTACTGGTATCGGCATCTCTTGACAGAATTGAGTCAAATCTAAAGATGAGATCTCTTCAGGGGAAAGGAAAGCTGTCGAGACTACTGTTGCTTGCACAAAAAATATATCGGCTCCAGATTCAGCAACCGTCCGGCCGTATTTGCTCGCACCGGCGGGGGTACCGCTGACGGCGGCAATCCCTCCTCCAGCTTTAATTTCTTTAATTCTCAGGTCGATTAATTCTGGTTTGATGGGTTCGGCATAGAGTTGCTGCATCAGGGAAACAAATTCGTGGTTCCCGACACTGGCGATGCGCTCTAATATTGGCTGGGGGTCGGCATAGCGGGTTTGAATCCCTTCTAGGTTGAGCACGCCCATTGCTCCCAATTCCGACAGCAAAATCGCCATGCGGACATCGACTACCCCATCCATTGCGCTGGCGATGATCGGGATTTCTCGATCGATCCCGCCAATCTGCCACTTGGTATCTGCCAAACTCGGATCGAGGGTGCGCTGTCCTGGTACGAGCGCGATTTCATCTATGCCGTAAGCTCGGCGAGCACTTTTGCCCCGCCCAATTTCAATATTCACGCTGTTTCACTTCCACAAGGTATTTAAATTAGAGTAACAAAAAGTTAGCCGGCCCGAGTGTAGCTATCGCACGGCTGTCTTTAAAAAAAGCTCGGCACAGATTCTGATTGTATCCTAATTATATGAAATCGAAGGGGGTGCTTTTCCTCAGCAACGGCCACGGGGAAGACGCAATTAACTGTCAAATTCTCAAAGCTTTGAGAGCATATGGCGCGGATGTTGATGTTTCGGCGATGACGGTTGTCAGTGACGGGGCTGCTTACAGCCGATCGACCGTGTGCCAATTATTGGGCCTACCAGTCAAATGCCGTCAGGTGGCGTTTTTTACATGAATCCCCTGTTTTTCGCCAAAGATCTTGGAACCCGGTTAATTGCTTTGACTTGGCAGCAATTGCAGGCTGTTTGGACGCATTCCCGCCACTGCAATTTGGTGGCGACTGGGGCTGTTGTCTATCGGGCGATCGATCTATAAACATCGCGCCCCTATATAATTTTTCTGTCGGAGCGTTCTAGTTATTACCAGGGGCGAGTCGATTTGGGTTTAATCTTGTGGCAGTTGCTTTGCTCCAAGAACTGTCTGGCGGTTTTTACTAGAACTCCTTTGACTACTGCTGACTTAAACCGACAGGGTTTAAAGAAAGCTCAGTTTGTCGGCGCGATCGCAAATTCCGACATTTCAAGCCATACCCTCCAGCAGCAAGGTAATCTTATCAATTCCCTCCATATAAACCAGCTCCCCCGGTTTAAAAGTTATGCCTTTATCGCACTGGAGCAGACCATCAACTGCTGTGGAATGGGAGGAAGCCGAATTTGTCAGGCCGAATTTCTTCTTCTACGATCGCTTTTTCCAAATGCCTGACAGTCATGATTTTTGGCTCCTAATTCCAAGTTTGCCGCCACTTTGAGATGCGATAAACTTATAGCTTAACTCGCTAACTCCTTAATTCCCAACTACGCTTTAACTATCAGAGTAATGTTGTCAAGTCCCACGACGCGAACCACATCACCGGGTTTCAAAGTTATTTGTCGATCGCACTTAGCGGGCCACCAACTGCTTTGGAAGCGGACGAGGCCGCATTTATTCGGTCGAATTTCTTCTTCTACAATCGCTTTTTCTAAATAGCTGACAGTCATCATTGTTTGCTCCTAATTGCTAATTTTTCGTAATTTTGAGATGCTAAAAACTGATAGTCCGAGTCCCTAAACCATTGATTTATAACGACGCTTCAACTATTAAAGTAATATTGTCAATTCCGACTACGCGAACCTCGTCACCGGGTTCAAAAGTCAGGTTTCGATCGCACTTCGCCGGCCACCAACTGTTTTGGAAACGAACACGACCGCACTCATGAGGTCGAATTTCTTCATCCACGATCGCTTTTTCGGAATTGTCAAAATTCATGATTGCTTCCTCCCGATTGTAGATTTGCCTTAACTTTCAGAATTGATGACAAACGACGCTGCAACTATCAAAGTAATATTGTCAATTCCCACGACGCGAACCACCTCACCGGGTTCAAAAGTCATGTCTCGATCGCACTTCGCCGGCCACCAACTATTTTGGAAACGAACGCGACCGGGCTCATTAGGTCGAATTTCTTCATCCACGATCGCTGTTTCAAGATCGTTAATAGACATAGTTGCTTGCTCCCAAATATAAACTCGACTCGATCGGTGTGTAAGTTAGAAGCTTGTCCGTCAACTTCCCCTCCACACTCAACAGTATCCCCCGCCAACCTCGGCCGTGTCAGTCGGTAAAAGTCTATACAAGTCCACTGTTTGAGGGTGTAAGCGAGTCGGAAAAAGTCTGTTAAAGTTGTGTCAGATAGGTAACGCTAAACCTGGTGACTAAATGAAAGCCGATCGTGCACTGGATTTTACAAACTCGTTACTTGTGGCTCGAAACCTGAAAACTCTCGACAACCTTGACAGCGCTATCTTTCGCGAAGCTTGGCAAGGGGTGCAAGGCAGGACGTACCAACAGGTTGCAGATAGTGAAGGGTATGGAGTAGGGACTGTTAAGGATGCTGCCTCTAATTTGTGGAAGCGACTTTCAGCGCTGTTTGGAGAAGGCGAAAAAATTAAAAGAGACAACCTTCAAGCGGTTGTAGAGCGGTATTGGCGCAGCTACTCGAAACTCGAACCGCAGTCGGGACAAATTGTTCCGGCCCAAGTATCTCTCGGACTTGATTCGGAGTTGGATATGGAAAACCCGAATTTTTTGGGCCGGTTCGGGGCGATCGAAGATCTCAATACTCTTGTCGCCCAAGGAGCTAAAGTGATTGTCATCCAAAGTGCCGGCGGTATGGGCAAAACGACTTTGGCCAGACAGTATCTCAAATCTCAAGGGTTCGATCGGGTAATTGAACTGTTGATGGCAAAAGAGACAGAGAACATCACTGCCTTAGAAAGCGCGATCGAAGAATGGCTCAAGCAAGACTTTCAAGAAGAACCAGGGCCCGACTTTGGCGTCACCCTGGGGCGGCTGAAGCGGCAGCTTCAGACTCACAAAGTCGGCGTATTGATTGACAATTTGGAAGCCGCCCTCGACGGACAAGGTAAGTTTATTGAACCGCACCGGCTTTACGTGGAACTGTTGCGAGTTTTGGCTGACGCGGAGGTGCAGTCGGTAACGCTGATTACCAGCCGCGATCGGCTTTGCGATTCAGACGTAACCGTCGAACACTACCTGCTTCCGGGATTAGAGGTGGAAGTTTGGCAGCAATTTTTTAGCGATCGCAATATTAAGATAGATCCTGTCGCCCTCAAGGAAATGCACAAAGTTTACGGCGGTAATGCCAAAGCAATGGGCATCCTTTGGGGCACAATGCGAGAAGATTTTGACGGAGATATGGCGGCTTACTGGCTGGAAAACAGCGACCATCCGCTCGTTGAAACTGACTTAAAAAATTTAGTTACCAGTCAGTTTAACCGCCTGCAAGAACTCGATTTGGAAGCCTATCAACTCCTCTGTCGCTTGGGCTGTTACCGCTATCAAGACGTGCCGACAGTCCCTACTGACGGACTTTTGTGTTTGCTGTGGGACGTGCCCGAAGCCGGACGCCGACAAATCATTAAATCGCTGTTGCACCGATCGCTAGTCGAGTCTCAGAAGGGCGAATACTGGCTGCATCCAGCAATTCGGGAAGAAGCGGTCGATCGGCTCTCGCCCGGAGACTGGGAGACTGCCAACCGCAAAGCAGCCGAGTTCTGGACCGAGAGCGTAGAGATTATTGAGACTGTAGAAGATGCGTTGAAAGCTTTTGAAGCTTACTATCATTATGTGGCAATTAGCTGTTTCGAGCAGGCCGCGAGCGTCATCCTCAAAAAAATCAATATCCAGTTTGCCAAAGATTACAAGCTGGGTCGAGCACTCTACACATTAGGTTTCTTGCAGCCAATAATTTCAGCAACTACTCGCATCGTCAACAATGTGACTTCTGATTATTATTTGAGCGGTCTTTACAGTATTTTAGGCGTTTGTTACCGGATTTTAGGGGAGATTAATCAAGCCATAGAATGCCACCAAATATCGGAAATAAAAGCAACTAAATCTTTGCAAATTATAGCGAAAAGCAGCGAACCGGAAAACGGCAAACAAGCTAATCTGGAATTCTGGAAAGTTAACGCTGCAATTAATATAGGTTTTTGTCAAATAGAAATGCGGGAATTAGAATCAGCTATGGAGATATTTGTCAAGCTGAAAACTTCGCGGGACGAAATCGGGATTAACAGCTATTCGATCGATGTTGGCTTAGCTTTCCTCAACTCCTGTGTCGGAGCCAAAAAAGAGGCGGAAGAGCTCGCCGAAAAACTTTATACAGATCGGGAAGAGAGTCTGTTGGTGGGTACGGGATACAAGTTAGTGTTTCTCGCCGCCACCTATCAAAACCTGGGAGACACAGAGAAAGCTTTGAGCTTGTACCGCCAAGCGATCGCGATCGCCGACCAAAACCAGTACAGCACCATCAAAGCCAAAGCTCTCAGCGGTACAGCCGCGCTGTACCGAGAACGGGGAGAATTTGACCAAGCCCTGCAGCACCATGCAGAAGCAATAGAAATACTCGATCGAGCTAGCGCTAAATTAGACCGAGCCGAAGCTTGCTATCAACTAGCACTGACAGAACAAAAACTTGGTAATATCGAGAAAACCCAAGAAAATTTTGACCGCGCCATTCAACTGTTCAGCGAAATGGACGCCAGCAAACAAGTAGAAAAAGTACAGTTAGCCGCCACTAAAAAAATATAAAAAATACCTAATTAATCGAGTAAAAAATCCGAAAATAGATACAATAAACGAAAGAACAACCATAAATTTTGTTGACATGAAACTAAAACGATTGGGACACGTAGCCGTCTGCGTGCAAGATATAGAGAAGTCTGCTGAGTTCTACCTAAACTTGGGCATGGAGTTAGTCTGGAAAGATGCAGACTGGGCTTATTTAAAAGCAGGAGAGGACGGATTGGCGCTGTTGAGTCCGAGTTACAGCCAAGCAGGCCCGCATTTTGGGTTTGTATTTGACGATCGTACCGAAATGGAATCCGCCTACCAACAACTCAAAGCCGATGGTGTTTCAGTCACCCACATTCACGAACATCGCGACGGTACAGCATCTTTTTACGGCAGAGACCCCGACGGTAACGGTTTTGAATACCTTTACGAACCGGCTTGACGATTCTCGGACTTGCGGATCGATCGGGCTATTCCGTAATGGGGAACCGCCCGCTGTCACCTCAAACCTGGATTTTTCGTTCCAAATTCGGGTAATGTGCGCACAGTGCACCCTAGATGGAGATTGGTGCTCAGTGCGCACCCTACAGATTAGTGTGCCCGCGCACTCCTAGCCCGTTGCTGATGGCCCGGAACCTCCCTAGAACTGCCCGAATAATGTGAGATACTCACACCGACGCTCCTCCAGTAAGGTGCAGGCTCTGAATCCGAACTATATCCACAACTTCCGAAAATCCGCTCGATAATCTAAAATCTAAAATCTAAAATCTAAAATCCTCATGTTGCAGAGAATACAAGTCAGAAACCGCTGGAAATTCATCTTCAAACCCTGGGAAGAAGCAGACCCTTGGCTGTTTGCCGCTTGCATCGGCCTCACCATCTTCGGGGGAATCATGATCCGCAGCGTCGAAATCAACCAGGGGCTGATCGACTGGTGGCGGCACTGGGTAACTGGGGCAGTCGGTTTGTTCCTCGCCATCATCATTTCCCGCTGCCGCTACCAAGTACTGCTTGAGTGGAAATGGCCGATTTACATATTAATCAATTTGTCGCTGATCGCAGTGCGGTTTATCGGTACTACAGGGCTCGGTGCCCAGCGGTGGATCAACATCGGCGGCTTTTACCTGCAACCGTCAGAATTTGCCAAAGTAGGGATGATTGTCACTTTAGCAGCTCTCCTGCACGACAAGACTGTCCCCACGGTGGCTAATATGTTGAGGATGCTGGCGATTATGGCTGTACCCTGGGGATTGATATTTGCCGAACCAAATTTAGGTACTTCGTTGGTGTTCGGCGCGATCACAATGGGGATGTTTTACTGGGGTAATGTCAATCCCGGCTGGCTAATATTGCTATTCTCTCCTCTCATCTCAGTTCTTCTCAATAACCTGTCTACACCGATTTGGATAGCCTGGGTAGTTGTTGCGGGTATTATCGCTTGGCGATCGCTACCTTGGCCCTGGTTGGGGACTTTCGGTGCTGTGCTGGTGAACGTTGTTTCGGGACACGTCGGACATCTTTTTTGGAATGTGCTCAAGGATTATCAAAAAATGCGTCTGACAGGGTTTTTAAACCCCGAGAAAGACCCTTTAGGCAGCGGATATCACTTGATTCAATCTCGGATTGCTATTGGGGCTGGGGAACTCAAAGGCAGGGGTTTGTTTCACGGAACGCAAACTCAGCTTAACTTTATTCCCGAACAGCATACGGACTTTATCTTTTCAGCTATTGGCGAAGAATTGGGCTTTATTGGCTGCATTTGCGTACTGGTGGTGTTTTGGATAATTTGTTTCCGGTTGGTGACGATCGCTCAAACTGCTAACGATAATTTTGGTTCTTTGCTGGCGATCGGCGTACTGTCAATGTTGATTTTTCAAGTGTTCGTAAATATTGGGATGAACATTGGCTTGGCTCCAGTTACGGGCATTCCGCTACCTTTCCTGAGTTACGGGAATGCGTCGCTGCTGAGTAATTTTCTCGGACTGGGACTGGTGGAGTCGGTGGCGAACCAGCGACAGCGCAAGAAGCGTTGGAATTAGGTCATTCGTAATTGGTAATTGCTAATTGCAGGACTTACGCAGAACCTCTATGTTTAGGGCGCAGCGCACAAGAGCGCCTTACCGTTATAATTTGCCCGTCAAACCAGTTCTTGAGTCCAGGACTATAATGGCTAATTCCTAATTAGGAATTAGCCATTATAGTCCTGTCAAACAACCCTAATAACTGTGTAGTGAGGATTAAATTTCTCAATATTTTCTTAGAGATTTAGTCATCAATACACAGGTGATAACGCTTATTTTATGCGACTATATATGAGCAGATTATATCGTTTCTTTTCGTACCGAAATAAGAATTTTAGGAGTGCAGCAGTGCGACCTTCCCACTGGCTATTGAGAGGACCCAGGCAAGCGGGACGCACAGCAAAGCAGGGTAGAATTCCGATGTTACCGTATTTGATATTATTCGTTCATATTCTTGTATGTAGCAACGGCAGAAGGCGAACTCCGGTTTAAATAGCGGAATATCCAATACTTAAATACCGTATCCAAAATAACTGGAAATGTCGCAATGAACAAAAATATGAACTGCCTATTTTCTGGCAGCCCCAAATGCCTCGATACACCTTCGAGAACTACTTCCCAGCCGTGAGGCGAGTGGAATCCGACAAACACATCCGTAAACAAAATAATTACGAAAGCTTTAGCACTGTCGCTGAGGCCGTAAATCACATCATCCATGAAAGACTTTAAAATTTCAATCTCTTTCTTGTTAGTGACGATAATCGCGGCAAAGGCTATGCAGGAAATCAAATCGGCAAAAATATTTTTAATAGCCCCACCACTTTCAGAGCGGTATTCCTCCGCTAGCTCAACTGCTTTATCGGCAATCTTCTTTTCCGTTTCTTCTAAAGAAAGCGACGGAGCTGAGCCTATTAAACTTTGAAATTTGAGGTGCTGCTCAAATCTCTCTAGTTCTTGCAAGGCTTCTTCTTCCAGGTTAACATTGAGGAATATTGGTGCATTTTGCTGGGATCTAAAATGGTCAACTACCGGCCCGACTATAAAGTTTTTGGAGATTTGATTTGTCAACAGCGGAACTAAAATCAAAAGCAAAATAAATCTCAGAGAAATGACTGTTTTTACTTTTGAATTTCGGAAATTTTTAACTACTTCTTTTTCAGATTCCGGGTCTAACTCTTTAGTAATTCGATTCAAAGTTCCCAAAAGCGAGCGAGGCAATAGATTGACCTCTTCAAAGTTAGTATCAACCTCGCCATCGTGAATTTGAACTGAATTAGCTGAATTTTTATTGGCGTCAGGTTGAGATCTGCTATTTGTAGATTTCACCTGCTGATTTACTGAAGTGGCAACCGGGACAATTGCCGTCGATCTACTATTATTAATGTACTTGTCGATGACTCCATCAATAAATTCTAGCTTCTCAAATAGAAGGGAGGCTCGATCTTTATTGTCGAGATGTAATCCGTGCCGATCGTGATCCGCGCTTTGCCCCGCCTTCGGTTTTGCCCCAACTCGCTCCGGCAGTTCCAAAAAAGAACGGCTAGCATTAAACTCAACCATTCGGGTTTGGATGACCTTGAGGTATTTTTGCAGTTCGGATTTAAAGTAAGACAGGGTGCTGTGTCCGTAATCTCCCGATCGAGGGGAGATTCTTTGGCCGCCAAAATGCTCGTCTTCGATCGCCTTAATTGCTAACGCAGCATCATAAGCCTGTTCTAGGGCCCTGTCAGGCGTTTCTCGATACCATTGGTGAGCGCTGTAGAGATATTTTACAATCCTGTTCCAGGGAGAAGTATTCATAGCTAAAGCTGGTTAGTTGGCTGTAGACATTAGTGATTAAAGTATTCACGGTATGGTAACAAATTTACATAAACTCGGAACCGAGGCCTCGGATTCAATTTGGATTGTCGGAGCCGCCCGCAGTGGCAAAACCGCTCGTTTAGTCGAGCAGTTCTGCATTTGGAGCCAAACTGTCAAGCCTGTGCCACCAAAAGTTTCAGACAGGTGGCGTTCCGGGCGGCGGCGTGCCGGACAAACTGCCCCAGCAATTTTAGTCTTAGCAGCTAACGGAGACAACCGGCTAGAATTGGCCGATCGCATCGCCGTCGCTACCCAAGGAAAATATACCTTTCACTCGACAACACCCTTCGGTTTTTTTGAGCAGGAGGTATTGCTATTTTGGCCGCTGCTAGTTCAGTCGCTGGATTTGAGGGCTCAATTTCCCCTGCGGCTGCAACCTGAAACAGAACTGGAACTTGCCGCCAGACTCTGGCGTCGCGAACTAGACGAAGGCATTTTGCAACAAACAGGGGTAAGCCCAAACCGAATGGTGCGTCGAACACTAGACTTATTACAACTTGCTGCTGTCAGCGGTACGCCGAGAGAAGAGATTCCCAGCATTCTGGAACAGGGATTTGCTGGTGACGGCGGCTCGAACAACCTGTGGACTAGCATGGGAGAGTTGCTGGAAAGGTGGCGGGAATGGTGCTTGACGCGGGGGCTGCTGACTTACGGGATTGTTTGCGAACTCTACTGGCGCTATTTGTTGCCGGATACCACTTACCAGCAGCATTTGGCTTCTAGATACCAAGCTGTAATAGCAGACGATGTTGACGATTATCCGGCGATCGGCGGCCATTTGTTCGATCGAATGCTCGACCAAGGTGCGGCGGGGGCGTTCTCCTACAATCGGGATGGAGGAGTGCGTTTGGGCTTGGGGGCTGACACGGAATACCTAGCCCGACTCGAAAACCGCTGTCAAAGCGTGGAAAATTTGGACGCAAAAGCCGGTTTAGCCCCAGAGATTGGGGATGTAGCGGTAAGTTTAGCCGTTAATTCTGAGGGTTTTTATCCTTTAGGCTTGAGTTTGCCCGGATCTGTTCGATCGCTCCAAACCACATCCCGGGCTCAATTGCTGCGAGAAACCGCCGAAATTATCGTGGATGCGGTGAAGTCAAAAGCCGTGGAACCGCAGGATATCGCCGTAATTGCTCCCGGGATGGATGCGATCGCGCGTTACAGTTTAACGGAAATTCTCGCCCGAGATCGGATCGCGGCCACCTCCCTCAACGATCAGCGTCCCCTATCGAGTACGCCAGAGATTCGAGCTTTGCTCACTTTGTTAGCGTTAGTTTATCCGGGACTCGGCCGTTTAGTCGATCGAGACGGCGCAGCCGAAATGCTGGTAGTGTTGGGCAGCCAGAAACACCGTTCATTGGAAACAGAAGATTCCAACCCCACGTTCAATCTCAAATCTCAAATCCCAAATCAAAAATCGATCGACCAAGTGAGAGCAGGTTTAATCGCCGATCACTGTTTTTGCCCAGATATCGATCGACCTCAATTGCTGGCAATTACAGCCTTTCCCCGCTGGGACAGACTGGGACACCGAGCCGCTCTTGCCTACAAGCAGATTGTGGAGTGGATCGAACAACAGCGGTCGCAACAGCAGGAGCGGCTGTTGCCGAGTCCAATTGCCCTGCTCGATCGAGCGATCCAGAAATTTCTCATGAACGACAGATACCTCCCTTACGATCGGCTAGCAGCCCTGCGCGAGTTAATGGAAACCGCCGGCCACTACTGGGAAATACAGGGGCGTCTGCAGCGTGTAGAACCAACAAACGCTGGCGACTCAGAAACGATCGCCCGCTTCATCCAGTTGTTGCGCCAAGGAACCGTCACCGCCAACCCATTTCCAGTCCGTTCAGAAGGCCCAGAAGCCCAAGCCGTCACCCTCGCCAACATCTTCCAGTACCGCAGCAGCCGCCGCGCCCACAAATGGCACTTTTGGCTGGATGCCGGCTCGCCCCTGTGGCTGAGTGGGGGTGCGGCGACATTGTTTGGTGCTCCCTTATTTTTGCGATCGCAACAGGGACATCCCTGGCAAACCGAAGAGGAAACGGCTGCCGACCAACAGCGGCTGCGGCGAATTCTGCTAGATTTGTTAAGTCGCTGTTCCCTGCTTTACCTTTGCCACAGCGAACTAGCCGTCAACGGACAAGAGCAAACCGGGCCCCTTCTGCCCCTCATTCACAGCTCTGTTTCTTGTCAGCAGTCAGCTTAAGGCATTCGGCTCTTATGTATTTGGCATTCGGCTTCTGAAGGCAAGAGGCACATATGTATTCGACCTTCGGCAGGAGGAAAGAAAAAAATATCAATGCAAAGATTTTAATTTTTCCCCTTCTGGATAAATAGCCCGGGCTGACTCGACGCCCGACTTCTACCTTCGCTCAAAATGCGGCGATATTAAAGTATACCCAAAATAGAGATCAAAACGTGCAATCATTAATATTTTGAGATCAAAAGATGCCAGGCTTAAAAAATATCTGTAGCCGTTGCAGTTTTGATTTAGTATGCTAGAAATGATCGGGATTATTAATCAATTTTAAGCCAGATTTGTGGCAACAAACTGATACTAATCAATCAGTTCTTAAAGTTAATCGGGATCGTCGTTTAAAGGAGCCAAAATAATGACAGATGCAGTACCAGTAGGATTTCTCGAACCAGTAGGATTTCTCGAAGGTGAGCCGATATTCAACCTCGGGGGTGATGAAACGATCGGCCCAACTCCGGTGACAGAGCCAACTCCGGCGCCAGAGCCAACTCCGACGCCAACTCCGACGCCAGAGCCAACTCCGACGCCAACTCCGAGTCCAACACCAACTCCCTCCGGGGACGACACATTTGGCGGCATAGACGACACATTGGGCGGAGGCACAGGTACCCTACCCGCAACGATCGGCGGCGTGCTCCGCGGCGGAGAAACCAACGACTCCTTAGTTGGCAGTCCCGGGCCCGACGTGATTTCTGGGCTGCAAGGCAACGACAACCTGCAAGGAGCCGACGGCGACGATTTAATATTCGGGGCAGATGATGACGACGTGCTGTTCGGCGCGACTGGCAACGACGTTCTAGACGGCGGTTCAGGACTCGATACCCTGTACGGAGGCAAAGGCAACGACTCCCTCGACGGGGGAAATAACCCTGACCTGCTGTACGGCAATGACGGCAACGACACGGTAATCGGAGGCGAAGGCAGAGACACGGCTTACGGCGGCAAAGGCAGCGACAGCTTGCGCGGCGGTGCTGGCGACGATAGCTTTTTGGGTGATCGAGGCGACGACATCGTTTGGGGCGACCAAGGTAACGACTCGCTCTTCGGCGGCGACGGCGAAGACTTGCTATTTGGCAACGAAGGAGGCGACTGGCTATACGGAAACGCCGGCGGGGACACATTTTTTAGCGGCGACGGGGACGACATCGTATTCGGCGGCGACGGCGACGACATCGTGGACGGCGGTGCGGGCAACGACGTTATTTGGGGCGAAGCAGGCAAAGACGTAGTGGCAGGAGGCGAAGGCAGAGATGTCTTCGTCATCGGTGCCTTCAGTTCCCCCAGTGGCAGCAGCAACGGCACTAACCCGGCATTTCTCACCACAGGCGGCCCAGATCTCGCCGATGCCGACATTTTCACAGACTTTCGCCAAGGCGAAGATGCGATCGGGTTAAGTGGCGACCTCAAGTTTGAAGATTTGGTAATCTTCCAAAGCACCGAGACCAAAGCCGGCAGTACGATTATTCGCAACGGCGTCAGCGGCGACTTCTTAGCAGTATTGCCCGGAGTAGACAGCAGAACCCTAGGGCGAAGCTCATTTGTAATTGCCCCCACAGTTCCTGGCAGCGCAACTCCACTCCCCCTGCCGACGCCGACAGACACTCCGACGCCGACGCCGACGCCGACGCCGACAGACACTCCGACGCCGACGCCGACAGCGAGCCCGACACCAACGCCGACAGCGAGCCCGACACCAACGCCGACAGCAAGTCCGACACCGACGCCGACAGACGGTCCGGTGCCGACGTTCCCGACGCCGACAGCAAATCCGACGCCGACGTTCCCGACGCCGACAGCAAGTCCGACACCGACAGCAAGTCCGACGCCCATCCTTAACCAACCTCCAAAAGCAGTTAACGACAACTTCACCACGGTTGCGGGTCAACAACTCACTCTCAACGTTCTGTTGAACGACACTGACGCGGAACAAAGCGCTCTGACTGTCACCACTTTTGCTCCAGCAAGCAAAGGGAGCCTGGTTCCCGTGGGCGGCGGCGTATTCAAATACACCCCGAATCCGGGCTTCTCGGGTACTGACAGCTTCAGCTACTCGATCTCAGACGGTAACGGCGGCACAAGTCAGGCGGTAGCAACCATCCGCGTCAGCAGCCCGCCGCAGCTAGTAATTAACGACGGTGTGGTGGTTGCCAAAAGTAATCCTACCCAAACAATCACCGCTGCGGATTTGTTAGTCACCGATCCCGACAACACGCCGTCGGAAATCTTTTACACGATTACCAAAGCCCCCGACGCTACCAGAGGTTTTGTCCAAAGGGGTACCACCTTTCTCAACGTCGGCGGCAAATTCACGCAAGACGATATCAACAACAACATCGTCAAATACAACTTGCTGGCGACAGGTGGCAGCGACAGTTTCACGTTTACAGCATCCGACGGATCTGCAACTCTCGAGCCGATATCCTTCAGCATCACGGTTGTAGATAATATTGTCGATCGCAGCGCACTCCCGGCAAGCACATTTACAGGCAGCAACCTCAGCGACTTCATCCTCGGCGGGGCCGGCGACGATACCCTCTCTGGGGGCGACGGCAACGACATCATCGACGGCAGTGGCGGCAACGACCTCGAATTCGGTGAAGCAGGAAACGACTCGGTGGTGGGTGCGATCGGCAACGACTCCCTCGACGGCGGACTCGGCAACGACACCCTCGACGGCCAAGACGGCATAGACTCCCTGATTGGCGGACTGGGCAACGACCTGATGTTCGGCGGCAATGACAATGACAACCTCTTGGGCGGTGACAACAACGACACCATTGACGGCGGAACAGGCAATGACTCGATATTGGGAGAATCCGCTGACGACTCGATACTTGGAGGACTCGGCACCGACACCTTACTTGGTGGCATAGGCGACGACTCCCTCGACGGCGGTGCAGGCGACGATATCCTCGACGGCGGACTGGGCAGAAACTTGCTCGACGGCGGTCTCAATAACGATTCCATATCCGGCGGCGACAACGATGACACGATTTTGGGTGGAGGAGGCAACGACACGGGACTCGGAGGTTCGGGCAATGACTACGTGTTGGGCGAGGCCGGCACCGACTCCCTCGACGGCCAAGCGGGCGACGACACTCTCGACGGCGGTGCCGGCAGCGACTGTCTCAGCGGCGCCTTCGGCAATGACTTGGTATTGGGCGGCGATGACAACGACTCGCTTTCCGGCGGTGCAGGCAATGACATTTTGGGTGGCGGTGCCGGTTCAGACTTGCTCACGGGCGATGCTGGCAATGATTTCTTCTACTACGAAACTCCTAGCGAAGGCGTGGACGTGATTGCTGACTTTAACGCTAACGGCAGCGAGACCGACAGATTCTTGTTCAGGTCGTCAAATTTCGCAGGTTTAACCAACTCAGGAACTACTCTCGATTTCACCAGTTTTATCGTCAGGAATATCGGGTCTAGCGGCGACAACATTAGCAAGCAATCAGTCATTTTGTTTGAATCTAAATTTGACAACGCTCAAGCAATAAATGCAGTGTTGAAGAATCAAAACGGTTCGAGCCAAGCGGGAGCTTTCTTCGTGTACCTGAACAATACTTTTAACAAGTACGTTCTCGGCTTCGACCCGAATGTGGCAGATGACAGTCTCCCAGCTTTCGATTTGGGAGTTTTGAATTCTATTCCTACAGTGCCGGGAGCGCTCAGCACCGTCATTACTGCATCTGACTTTAAGTTTATTTAGTAGTTTTTGAGTAGCGTCGCAAGGAGTCGGAACAATGCCAAGTGCAGTACCAGTAGCTTTTTTTCTCCAAGAGGGGCCACCGTTCCTGTTAGTGGATGAGAACGGGGAGATTTCGGATATCATCGGCACGCTACCGGACCCGATGACGGGGACGGACGTGATGATGACGGACACGGGGACAACG